>CAZLRN010000449.1:0-3945 GCA_964561715.1 uncultured Spirochaetales bacterium | reverse complement strand
ATGTAGCATCGCGTTGTAGTCGAGAAGGATTATCTCGAGCACGTGAGCCGCTGGCACAAAACTCGTGCCTGGGAACAGGCCACTCAGTGCCGCCAGAATGCCTGCTGTCTCCCTGCCGGGGAATGCAGCCAAAGTGATGCTCTTCTGGACATGCGATATCCAAACCTTCGAGGCTTCGGTACGACGACAGACATATGGGCAGCTGTTCCCGTCCGCTAACGACAATCGAATCGTCAGCCCGGCCTTCCGGGCCAGCCTAGCCAGCACGAGTGAGGCTCCGCCCTTGCCGAACGACACTATCGGCTGGTCCTTGGACGCGCTCTTGGCGATCGCTCGCCCGTAGTATTCGAATCCGCCAGCACTGATGTTCAACAGCCCCATCTCTGCCCAGGCCAGCGCTTCACCCAAGCTACATGGTGTCGTGTCGATCTTGGCAAAGCCGGAGATCTCGCCCGTAACCTCGATGCCTCCGACATCACGGATCGGTTGGAGCTCTTCCGGTCTCTCTGAGTGGATCTTCACAGCATAACCGCGCAAAACGAGGTCCGCTGCAGTTGCATAGGCGGCGTTGCCCCCGCCAAGGACGAGGATATTCATGGTTACTCCTAACAGGGCGCTAGCTTCAGATCACGAGGAGCACTTACGCTGCTTCTTGCATGATAGTTCGCCTCGGCCATCTGGTCAAAGGTGTCTATAGGGTATCTCCCCTTAGGAAATCTGTGGAAAAATTTTGACCGAATTCTTGACCGGATTGATGAGAACTATTATAAATGCTGATTGAGCGTGATAGCCGCTGATAGAGCATCTTTTTTTCTTGAAAAGAGATAGCTAAATCCTGAGAAACGCTTACAAAAGCTGACAAATCTCTCGATTGCTTTACACCCAGAAGGTCACAGGTTCAAGCCCTGTATCGCCCAAAATAAGTTGTTGTAGCACAGAGAGTAAGAGGAAGCCCTCATTTCGGGGCGGATTCTGAGCGATTCCTCGGTCAGCGCAGTTTTAACTTTTGTTATCTTTTTTCAACTCTGCTTATCGAGAATATTTCTCAGACTGCGTGATATATCTCCCAGCGTAAAAGGCTTTTGGATGAAACCGTCACATCCCCGGGCCAAGATCTCCTTGGCCTCCCCGTCAATGCTGTACCCGCTCGACAGCAGCGCTTTCAGGTCCGGATCGATATCCCTCAAGCGGTCGAAAACAGCGCCGCCGCTCATCCTGGGCATTATCATATCCAGAATAACAATCGCTATGCTTTCCCCCATCTTTTCATAGATATCGACAGCCTCTTCGCCGTTCCGGGCAATCAGCACATTGTAGCCCAACTTGCTCAACATCTGTTGGCCCACATCCAGGATCAGTTCTTCGTCGTCCACGAGCAGGACAGTTTCCCTGCCTCTGAGCGGCTCTTCGCGCTCTACTCTCTCCGGCACGATGTCCTTGTCCGTAGCAGGCAGGTAGACTTGAAAAATGCTGCCGCTGCCCTTCTCGCTAGAAACATCGATAAAACCTCCATGATTACTGACAATGCCGTAAGCGGAAGCGAGCCCCAATCCTGTTCCCCGGCCCCTCTCCTTAGTGGTAAAAAACGGGTCGAATATCCTGCGCTGCGTAGATTCACTCATGCCCACTCCCGTATCGGTCACGGATATCCGAACAAACCGCCCTGGATTTACGCCGTGCGCACCGGCCTGTTTATCATCGAGATAGACGTTGGCTGTCTGCAGATATAGGCTTCCACCCGAAGGCATTGCCTGCCACGCATTCACGTAAAGATTGAGAAGCACCTGCTCCATCTGGGCCTGATCGGACTCCACGGTCCAGAGGTCCTCTTGCAGTTTGCTGTGGATGAGGATTTCTTTTTTTGTACGCCCGAAGAGATTGGAGCTTTCGGCCACTAACTTATTGAGATTCGTGGGCTTGACCTGGTATTTGCCCCCCCGGGCAAAGCCCAGCAGTTGCTTCGTGAGTTGGGTGGCGTTTCTTACATACTCCTCGATACCGGCGAGATGATCGTAATGATCGTGATCCTCCGGTAAATCCATCAGCATGAGAGAGGTACGGCCTTGAATCCCCATCAAGATGTTGTTGAAATCGTGGGCGATTCCGCCTGCCAGGGTTCCGACGGCCTCCATCTTCTGCGCCTGAATCAGCTGGGATTCGAGTTGCTTCTTATCAGAGATATCGATGATTATGCCTCGCATGCCGACTGGCTTGCCCTCTCGCAAGATGGGAGTCGATCTGATTAAAACGGGAAACGTGGATCCGTCTTTTCTGAGAGCGGTGTATTCGTTCAATCCCCCCTTTTGCCCTTCCATGGTTCTACCGATTACCTCAGCCGCCCTCTCCCTGTCTTCGCGGGCCAGCATGTCCAGCGCGTGCAAGCCTTTGGCGAAATCGTCTTGCCCATAGCCGAACTGATCGAAGGCGCTGCGATTTACGAACGTGAGAACACCCCGATCATCCATCTCGTATATAGTCTCGGGCAGGAGCTCAGCCAACTCCCTGAATCGCTCTTCGCTCCTGACTAGCGCCTCTTCCCCCATTTCCAGTATGTTATGCTGGTGTTTGTGTCTCGTAGCTTCGACGATGTAGCTCATCAATGCGATTAAGGCATAAGCTGCCAGATATCTGACTTTCAGCGCTTCGGGATACGGATAAACTTCAAGGATGTCGAAAGGTACGACGAGCAGAATCAGAGAGGCAAAATAAAGGAGGGAACTCCAGATCGCGCCCTCCCGTTTACCGAGCAAAAAAAAGACGAATACCGGATAGAGGATCAGCCACAGGATGCCCGAGCCGCTCGTATTGCCTTCGACGAGAATGAAGAGCAAATAGGCTCCCACAAAGGCCACATTCAGCCTGTAAACCACCAGGAGGCGCTTGAGATAGCGAAGGACCAGGAGGCTGGCAAGCTGCAGGGAACCTACAACCAGCAGCGGAATCGCCCGTAGCGTATGACCCAGCATGAGGTGAAAAAGGCCGAACGGATAAGAAGCGGCAACCCCCAGCAGCATGAAGACGGCCAGAACAGCCCTCCGGCGTTGTTCATCAAAATCTCTATCGCTGCCGCCTGCAAGACGAGCGAGAATAGCCTGCGCGTTTGCCCCCACATGAGAGAGAAATCTGCTCGACGACTCCATTTCCGTTCCTTGCATGCTCACTTTGTTGCGCACTATCTAGCCGGTTGCGTCTATTCTGCCGGCTAATTGCCCTAACGGGCAAACGATCCGATCAATGCGGGCGCTCTAAAGGGGCGAAGAAATCGATCAGATCATGGGTCCTTCGCGGCTTGCCAGAAAGCAAGCCTCGTGCAGCTGCTTTACGACAGGCATTCCAAGGTGTTCATGATACGAGGCCGCTATAGCCGCCGCATCGGGCATATTGAGGCCGATATGTTCCACTCGTATGTTAAGCCCATTTCTCACTCAGCTTATCGACTATTCTACGCTTTCGCGCAACTCAATATAAAAAAAAGAGGGAGGCCCTCACGATTGATCGCAAGGTCTCCAACAGCTAGTATTTCACCATTTTGGGGATTAAGATCAGAGGAAAATATTAGGATCTCTATTTCAGGATATATTATAATGGCATTAAATTTTTAAATCTGTGGCAGCCCAATTCGGATCAACTCTTGATGGAATTTTTCTCGATATATTCTTTTCGTCGTACGACAATCTTATTACTCCACACGTCTAATCCCATGACCTCAGCTTAGCAGCATGCTTGCCGGCGATGTAGCCCTGGGTAGCGCATCGAGCCAGACCATGTTGACTGGATCCTCCTGCCGATTCGCCTCCACAGTAGAGTCCAAGGATGACCTCGCCCCTCACGTCTTGCACCTGGCAGTTAATATTTATCCTTAGACCCGCATACGTATCATGGACTATTGGCGAAGCCCAAGCAGCATGAAACGGAGGCGTCTGTATCTTATACAGGGGTCTGGGC
>CAZLRN010000448.1:0-3973 GCA_964561715.1 uncultured Spirochaetales bacterium | reverse complement strand
GGTTTGGATGGGATTTCCTGGGGGAGTGTATTCCCTGGGGCCCGACGCCACCCGCAGATTTGCTGAAATGCTCCTGCAGGAGGTCGGAACCGGAGAGAGGTTCCTAGTGGAGATGTCCACAGAGAACCTCGTTTCCAACGAAAACCTCTTAGCCCTGACATCGGTTTTGGAGAAGGCCGAGCTTCCGCTGCGTTGAGCAAAAGATCAGCAAAAAAGCACTATGCTATCGTTCTATGGATCCAGCCTCCGCGGACTCAGACTCGCAAGCGCCAGCAGAGGACGGCACGCAACAGCGCGCCTCAACAAGCGGTCTAGTTCTTGCGCTGAGGTCAAACCCACCGTTGAATGCGGTTTGATGCCCAGCTTCTCGACTAAAGGCTTACCCGCATAGGCATCGAACTGTGATTGGGGCACCACCGGGCTCGAAGGAGGATGGGCGATCGCAGTCCGCAGAGAGCGCTCGACCGCCTCGGGAGCCTTCCAGTGGATCAGTTGAATTCGTGTGACCGGCATATCTACACCTTCTGTCGGATGATAGCTCGAAGTGGAAAATCACCCCTGCAGAGGAGACCGCCTCTGAAGAATAGAGCATTATAGGGAAGAGATAGCTTTATGACAGTCTGGTCCAAGTAGGAATGCTCTTTCCCGGTGAGCATCGTGGATATAAATTTCATACCGTGTCCGGCCGGGTATTTTTCGGAAATGGGCTTTGCGCTCGATATCCCAATCCCACCTTTGGGAATCCACCTTGGGAGGAGAGCAGTTACCATGTCCTGATAGTTCGCCTTTCATGCCAACGGGATATTCACAGCTCAACCTGCCCTATCTCCTTCTAGACGCAAAGCTCCCCTACTGGAGCAGCCAAAGAGATGATGGATTTCCGCTGCTGTTTCTTGGCGACTACTGGCTGCAACGTCCGCTGACGCTGTTGGCTGAAAAGGGACATTTCTGCCATCGCAGCCTCACTCCGGGAGCGTACAATGCGTTCCGGCAGTGGATGATCGCTCACGAAGAGCTATACAAGGAGTTAGTCGATGAAAAACGAGAGAATCATCCCCTCCCCCTGCAATTCGCGCAAAACATGCCGTCTGCGCAAGACCTGTACGAACGATGCATCCGACGCTGGCAGAGAATATTTTGAGCGTCAGGGAGAGCCTCTTCTGCCATTCTTCGAACAGGCGACAATGGCCCTGTTGGCATGGGGAAACGGTTATGGCCGTTCAGGGCTTCGATCTCACATCGATCCGGTAGGCTCTTGAAGAAATCGATCCAGGACGGGCAATAGGATCGGCGTCATTCCGTGTTTTGGATTT
This sequence comes from uncultured Spirochaetales bacterium, assembly GCA_964561715.1. Classification (GTDB taxonomy): domain Bacteria; phylum Spirochaetota; class Spirochaetia; order SZUA-6; family CAZLRN01; genus CAZLRN01. Next base: position 2,660 of record CAZLRN010000448.1, on the reverse strand, counting down.
TCCCTCTCTATTCCGGCCCGCATGTTTCACGCATGCACATCTTGTTCTCCGTGGAGCACAAGCCTCCTCAAGCCAGATCATGAAACGCTTAGCGGACTATCTGCATCAGAAGCATATCCCGGCCACGATCACGCGCAACGGATCAAGCTTTGTTTTGCAGTTAGCGTCGAAATATCAGAGGAAACGGATTATATTAGCCGGCAGTTTTTACGAAAATGGCGACGGATGGAGATTGGAGCTGCGAATCGGGTCTAACTTCGACCTCTCGGCGCTGCTGCAAACCATAAATAGCCTAACTGGAGAGCCAGCGATCTCCGCCGAAGTCCGGGACCTGCAGCTCTGTCTGTGAGCAGATCGAGCCTAGAATGAGGAGTCTTACGCTTCGGAGCAATGTTGTTGAACGACGATGGAAGCGTATGGTCTCGTCCGAGAGAATACGAGGCACGAGCTGCGCTGTAGATAGTGGCGTTGAGAGCAGAGGCACAGCCAACAAAGCGACTGCCGCACGGTTTAGGTCAGTAGCCGCAAGACACACCCTGTCACCTAACAAGTGCGTGGCTGATCAGATCGTCTAGATGAAAGAATCGTGAAAGCAGAAAGAGCCCGGCGGTTAGCAGACCCGAGGCCGGGACAGTAATCAGCCAGGATCCGAATATATCACGTGTGACTTTGCGATTTATTGCGCCCAGACCTCGGGCCAGCCCTACTCCGATAATGGCGCCGACGATGGTGTGCGTTGTCGATACCGGCAGCTTGAGGAGGCTGCATCCCAGTACAGTTATGGCAGTGGCCACGTCTGCAGCCACTCCGCGAGAGGGAGTCAACTGTGTAATCTTGGTGCCGATCGTGGCCATGACCCGGTAGCCAAAGGTGCAAAGCCCTGCAACGATACCGCAGCCGCCAAAAGCAAGAATCCAGAACGGAACTCGGGAGCCTATCTCGACAGAGCTGGTTCTCAGAACATCGATGACCACAGCGACAGGACCAATGGCATTAGCCACATCATTGGTTCCGTGGGCGAACGCCACACTGCAGGAGGTGACGACCACCAGAGGGGCAAATATCTTTTCGATGATCCGAAGCTGATCTCCCAGGGACTGGTTCTCATTTCCTTTCAGGAGACGGGCGATTGGGAAGCGTGAGAGGAAGGCAACGAGAAGGGCGACAGCCACGGCGATAAACGCGGCCACAAGATTCGTCAGAGGGAATCGAGTGTTTATCAACATATGTCCCAAGCTCTTATACATCGAAGAAAACACTACCACAGCAACCACAAGAAAAACGACTGCCGGGGTGTAGCGTACAGCACTGGCGACAGGCTTGCTTTGCCCCAAGATAAAATGGACTATAAGCTTGAATAGGACAAACGACAGCAATCCGCCGAGAAAGGGTGAGATAAACCAACTCAGGACGATCTGCCCAATTTTAAACCACCGAACCGAAGCCCAGCCTACTGCAACCAGGCCAAAACCGGCGACTGCGCCTACGATAGCGTGCGTCGTCGACACCGGCACGCCCATCCATGTAGCGACATTGAGCCAGATTGCGGTTCCCAGAAGGACACAAGCCATACCCAAAACAAGCAGATAGGGGAAAGCGGAGAAATGGGCGGGATCCACGATACCACGGCGTACGGTATCCGTCACGTGAACACCCACCAGGGTCGAACCCGCGATCTCACAGAGGGAACTGAGGATGATTGCGCCGCGAATGGAAATGGCGCGGGATCCGACCGCGGCCCCCATGGCATTGGCGAAATCGTTCGCGCCGATGTTCCAGGCCATATAGAGGCCCAGAGCCAAGACAGATCCGATGATGATTGGCTGCATAGGCAAGGCTTATGATTTCTTTAGAATCATCTGCCTGAGCACTTCGCCTACATTTTCCGAAGCGTCGGCCACACCACTGAGGGTATGCAGCATTTTTTCATAGAAGCCAATTGTTACCGGACTTAACTCTTGCTCCAGCTGATAGATGTGCTGGCTCAGCTTCCGCTGCATTCGATCGGCATCCCATTCCGCCTTGTCCAACCCGCTGACACGCTCGAGGATGAAATCAGCGTGGGATCCCCTGAACGACGCCCGAACCAAATTCTCAAGATCTTCAGCGGCATCCATCATGAGCTCATTCACTCGAATTATCTGGTCTACAAAGGCCAGGAATTCTTCCGATAGAGAGGGGTGGATCGCAGTTTTGCGAATGAAGAGCAATACCGCGAAATCCTCAACCAGGTCGGCAATATCGTCCTGGCATTTGAGGAATCGATACAGGTCCGTCTTGTCCAGGGGCAACATATATTGGCGAGGCAAATGCTCTCGGATGGTATGCTTTATTATATCTGCCTCGTGCTCGATCTTGCAGACCGCATCCTGGAGGCTGTGAATCTCCTCGTGGTTTTCACGAATACAAGCCTCCATCAGCGGACGAACCATTCGAACACAATCGTGCACTTTCTTGGTGTGCTTCAGCACATTCTCAAACGGAGACTCGCCGAACACTTTACTCATAAGCTTCATAAGCCGTACCTATAGAACACCAAGTTAATCTTAAAGGGTACGAGCGTTCTGTTCAAGCGTGTACTCTTGTTCAAGTGATCCGCATGGAGCCCTGTTGATGAAACATCAAGACAGCTCCGCCGTATTCTTGATATACTGGTTGCT
>CAZLRN010000447.1:0-3979 GCA_964561715.1 uncultured Spirochaetales bacterium | reverse complement strand
ATCGGCGATGGACATCAATCGCCGGGGGAGCTCTTGCAGGCTCTCTCTCTGTCGTGATGCGATTCGAAGGGCGCGAGGAGGCGCCAGGCCATAGGTCGCAAGGTCTTTCGAGAGGAACACCTCCGCGGGAGATCCGTCCTCCGCGAGCAGTCCATTATGAATCACAATCACCCGGTCGGAACGAGCCGCTTCCTCCATACGATGGGTTATGGAAATTATTGTCATTCCTCCTTCATTGAGCTCATCCAGGATATCGAGGATCGTACGGGACCCCGCAGGATCGAGCATGGCTGTCGACTCATCCAAGACGAGACAACGAGGCTTCATAGCCAGCGCTCCGGCTATGGCGACTCTCTGCTGCTGTCCGGCGGACAGCATGTGGGGAGAGCGCTCCCTTTCCTCCCACATCCCGACCTTTCTGAGTGCACTCTCGACCCTACGGGGAAGCTCCTCTTCCGGAATGCCGAGGTTTTCCGGGCCAAAGGCCACGTCCTCATCTACAACCGTTGCGACGAACTGGTCCTGCGGCGATTGGAATACCATGCCGACATCCGATCGAATAGCTGTTGTGACCGACTCGTCAGCCGTGTCTCGGCCGTTTACCAGAACCCGGCCGGAGGTAGGTTTGAGGATTGCGTTTAGATGCAGAGCCAGAGTCGACTTGCCGGAGCCGTTGGCACCTATGATCGAAACATATTCGCCCTGTTCGATATTAAGATTGATTCCGCGGAGAGCCTCTCGAGGCGCCTCTCCGCTGCTTTCGTAGGTGTGGGTTAATTTCTCGATTTGAATGAAAGTCAAAGCGATCCCATCCTCGGCATAGTCTCGAGAACGATTGACGCTCCCCGACATCCGACAGGTGACGCTTCATAACTTTCTCATCGGAACTGATAGGAAGAGGAATATGAACGTCTCGGTCGCCGGGGATCCAAGCGTCTCCTGGATAAGAGTTTAATGAAGACTCGGTCTGCGGTCAAGAAAGCGGACACGAAATCGCTATTGCTTTTCTTCGGTCGGTTCATTGGATTCGATCAGCTCCCGGCTTATTCGTCTGTAGACAGTAGGCATGGGATAGGAGGCAAGCTCAGAGAGACCAACCCATTGTCCTCGACCCAGCAACTGTGATATTGACTCGAAGGAGGATTCGGCATTCAGCTTGAAGGTATGGGGGTGGAGGCGGTCTCTGTATCGGGTGTACGTGTGGGTTCTCGAGCTGAGTTTCTGCACGGGTGTGAGATGATGCGCCCACTCATAGGGGAGCCTCGGTCGTGTATCGATCGAATTTCCGTGAGCAGGAAAGCCGTGCGTAGGGATTCCGGGGAAGACCCACAGCCCCTTCAAGAGCCCCGATGTGCTTTTTGTGATCCAGGTCTTGGAATCTCTTAGCAGGATGAGAATGAGGGTATTTTTCTCTGTGATCCGTTTACCTCTTCGGGCCGGGATCTCTTCCTGAACTCCGATTTTAAAAGCCCGGCAAATCGATGAAAGGGGACAACGATGACAGAGAGGATGGCGGGGTATGCAGATAGTCTGGCCCAATTCCATCAAGGCTTCGTTGAATTCCCCCGGCCTCTCGACGGGTATGACGGAGGCGAGGGAAGTTTTCAGGCGATTGTCCTCCTTTCTGCTCCACATCTTTTGCGCGTGAATTCGCGCAGCGATCCTTCGAACGTTGGCATCAACGGCTGGAAAGGGCAAGCCGTAGCCAATACTGAGAATAGCGCTGGCTGTGTAGTCACCGATGCCAGGGAGGCCAGTTAGGGCCTGATAGCTCTGCGGAAGCGCTCCGCCGTGATGTTCAACAACGAGCTTGGCCGACTCGAGAATGTTTCTTGCCCGGTTGTAGTAACCCAGTCCCTCCCACTGGCGAAGCACCGCCTGCTCATCAGACCGCGCCAAGACCTGAAGATCTGGAAAGACATCCACCCATTCAGTGAAATGTGAGATCACGGTATTGACAACCGTCTGCTGAAGCATGATCTCCGAAATCCACACCGTATAAGGAGTGGGGTCGATCCTCCAAGGCAAATGCCTTCGGTTGAGCTCGAACCATTTTAGCAGCTTGATAGAGGCGGCGTGAAATTTTCGCTGATTTGACAAACCTTGTCCACTTGACATTGCTGGAATTCGGTGATAGAATTTTAAGCGGAGTTAGAGAATAGGACTTGTGCGTGAGATCTGGGATAGAGAAACGTATCGTCCTCTTCTGCCAGATTTTCTAAAAGCCGGTAATCAGCCCGGCTTTTTTTATGTCCTCAGCCGCTTTAGTTTCTCTGTCAGTTTCCAACCATTCGATGCCATTCGGCCAATATCCTTTCTGTCAGGCTCTCCGTTTTCGGGTCGGATCTTTTCAGGTCAGGATGTCTCTCGTACCACTCCAGCGATCGACGCATCCCAGTATTGAAGGAAATCGAAATATTAAAAGAGGGAACCAGACGTTTTATCTTCGAATTGTCGAAGAGGCTGCTGTAAGCCTTGTCGCCCAGCAGGCTGCCGGCTAGATCTGGTTCGATTTTTGAGATGATGTCGGATGGAATATGAACCAAACGCGGTTCTACTCCGAGCTGCATGCCGATGGTTCGATAGATCTGATCCCAGCTCAGCGCTTCGTCGGAGGTTATGTGAAAGGCTTCTCCGATGGCCTGGGCGTTGCCGAAGAGACCCACAAATCCCTTGGCGAAATCAGATGCGTGAGTCAAGGTCCAGAGGGATTGCCCGTCGCCGTGTGAGATGATTTCCTTGCCCTCGAGCATTCTTTGGGCGATCGTGTAGTTGGACGAAGCGAAGGTGGTCGGAATCCATCCGTCATTGTAGGTATGAGAGGGGCGAACCACAGTCATTGGGAATCTTTTTTCTGCATACATCTCTCTCAAAAGGCTTTCGCAGGCAATTTTATTTTGTGAGTACTGCCAGAAAGGATTGTGCAGAGGCGTTGATTCAGTAATGATGTGGTTTAGCGATGGTTTGTGGTACACCGAAGCCGAGCTGATAAAGATATACTGCCCGACTCTGTCTCGAAAGATCTCGAAATCGGTTTGAATGTGCTCCGGAAGGTAGCCGACAAACTGCGTGACAACATCGAAAGACAGACCATCGAGGCTTTTGTTTGTCTGTTCGAGATTTCTAATATCGCTTTGAATAAAGCGGACGCCTTGGGGAACGAGGTCACTTCTCGTTCCCCTGTTCAGTAGCAAAACCTCCCAGCCCTCTTCAAGAGCCCGCTTCACGCATGCCCGTGAAATATTGCCGGTGCCTCCGACAAAAAGCACATTCATGCTCGACCTCCCTGTGGAATTTCGCTAAGATTTGCTAATGCAGTACTGGAAGAATGGACCAGGGTGGCAAAAAAAACAAGTATTTCGACCATGAAACAAAATTTGAAAAATTGGCTATGAAGCATTACCCTTTAACTAGCTGAAGAGAGCAGATTAGAGGCATGAGCAAGACGGATGTAATGGTCGTGGAGGACGAGTTTGTCGTCGCCGAGGACATCAGCGAGAGGTTGCAGAGTATGGGCTACAACGTCTGCTGTCTCGCCCAGACCGGAGAGGAAGCGGTCGATCGCTTTAAAAAGGCGTCTCCCGATGTCATTCTGATGGACGTCGTATTAAAGGGTGAGATGAATGGTGTGGAGGCGGCATCCATTATTCATCGCAAAACTCCCGTGCCGATTATCTTTTTAACAGCCTTTTCAGCGGATGAGATCCTGAACAGCGTCAAGAAAACCGAGCCCTATGGATTCGTTCTGAAACCCTTTGACGACCGCGAGCTGTCGGCTGTTATTCAATTGGCTTTATACAAGGCAGAAATCGAGGCAGCCCTCCGGAAAAAGGAACGTGAGCTCGCAAAGCAAAACAGGCAGCTGAAAAAGGCCCTTGAGGAGATAAAAATCATCAGCGGGCTGCTTCCGATATGCTCCAGGTGTAAAAAGATACGGGACGACGAAGGGTACTGGCACCAGGTGGAGCAGTACATTCAG
>CAZLRN010000446.1:0-3991 GCA_964561715.1 uncultured Spirochaetales bacterium | reverse complement strand
GCACGACCATCGTCATAAAGAAATCGTCGCCGGAAAGAAACTCCTCGATCAAGGAATAGATTTCTGCGCTCTGAGCATACGCCATTGAGGTTCCCACAACGAAAAACACTGCAACAACCATCACCGCGGCCACAATCGATTTTGTCGTTTTCGGCATCTGCTATTTCTCCTCTCAAAAGGGCTTTTTCTCAAGCATGAGGCTCACTATAACAGCCCCGATCGTCTCAAACAACGGTGGCTGAGATGTTTGCCTTGACGGCTGATTCATCGAGGATTACCTTGCTACCATCCCGGCTACCGCTGCAAAATAGGAGGGAACAGTGACATGATACAGGGAGTCAAGGTATTCGATTTTCACTGTCATTTCCCGGTCAAAGGAGATTTCTTTCCGGGCTACAACATGGGAGAAGCAACCAACCGCTACAAGGGAAAAAACAAAGAGCAATCTGAGATCTGGAGCAAGGCCTGGAACTTTCCGGGTCCCAGGGAAGAGGTTGCAGACGATCGGGACGCCTCGGACAGATGGTACGAGGATGTCGTTAAAAAACAGATCGAAAAGGTGGCATTCGTGACCGGAGGCGGTAACGATCGCCTGGCGAAAATCTTGAGCTACCATCCCGATCGATTTGTGGGCTTCGCACACCACCACCCGATGTCAGAAAATGCAGAAGAGGAGCTGGAAAGAGCCGTTACCGAGCTGGGTCTGAGGGGCTACAAAATTCTCGGTCCCCTCGTCGAAAAGCCTCTCTCCGACAAATTCTTCTACGGCCTCTGGGAAATCTGCAGAAAACACGATATACCCGTCCTCATTCATTTCGGTATCCTCGGTGCGGCAGGGGGCCTGGCAACTGCGCTGAACATGAGTCCCCTTGCGATTCACGACGCTGCCAAAGAGTTCGCCGACGTCAATTTCGTACTCCCTCACTTCGGAGCCGGCTATCCCACCGAGCTGCTCCATCTATGCTGGACTTGCCCGAACGTCTACGTGGACTCCTCAGGGTCCAACCAGTGGGTTCGTTGGATGGCTTATGATTTGACCCTTCAAGATCTCTTTCGCAAGTTTTATGAAACGATCGGGCCGGATCGGATCATCTTTTCGACGGATTCGAGTTGGTTTCCCAGAACCTTTGCCTACGCCTATCTCGAGGAACAGCACCGCATCATGAGGTTTCTCCGATTCAGCGAAGAGGACATAGAGAAGATCCTCTTCAAAAATGCAGCAAAACTGCTAAAAATCGATGACGCATAGCCACCCTAGTCCGCATATGATGGACTCAGCGGGCTGAGTTTTTTTTCATCCCTCTGAGCAGTCCTTCGCTTCAGTATTTCTGACAAACGCTGCCTGAGCCTCTCGATGGGTCATGCGATTGGCGATACCTCTTCAGCATGCTACAATCTTGATGCATTCCTGCTTCCGAGAGGTGGCTTATGCAGATAACTACCGGCGAAACGATCATTGTCGCGCTTTTCCTGATTGTGCTTCCCGCCGTTCTTAACGCTGGCGGCGCCAGCGAAGAATCCGCTGACAGGGGGCAGTATCTCGCCGGAGAGGGCAAAATCATTCCGCCCGATGAGATCAAGATCGACTCATACATCTCTCAGATCGACTACCGATATCCGGATCCGGAGGGAGATTTGGGAGTCAACCTCTACACCGGCCACAGGCAGGTCTCGACAGCTGGGCAGGAGGAGATACTCCAGATCGGCATACAGGGCCGAAGAGCAAGGTTCGAAGATCTGCCACCACTGAATATAGTCTTCCTCTTCGATCGGAGCGGATCCATGAGTGCCCCGAACAAGATCGAATGGGTCAAAGAAGCCTTTGAAATCTTTATACGGCGGCTACGGGAGAGCGATATGGTATCCGTAGTTGCTTTTGCCGAGAAGCCGGAAGTGCTTTTGCCGGCAACCCGTTTGGCCGCCGTCGCCAGTCGCAAACGGATCATCGACATGGTCCGCGCAATCAAACCCGAAGGTGAGTCGGATCTGCAATCAGGGCTGCTCGAAGGCTACCGACAAATAGAAAAATTTTATGACACCGGATATGTCAACAGGATCGTCTTCATATCCGATGGGCTCGGCAACTCCGCCGACATGCTGGAAACGGCAAAACTGCACAAAGAGAAAGGAATCAACGTCAGCACTATTGGCGTCGGAACCGAGTTCAACTCCGATCTGATGTTCGATCTCGCAAAAACAAGTGGCGGGAGCTCGCGTTTCATGTCCAACAGGGAAAAGATCAGAGAAATCTTTGGCAGCGATCTCGATCGAATGGTCGTGCCCGTGGCAAGAGAGCTCGAGATGCAAATCGAGTTTCTGCAGGATGTTCGGATTCTTAAAACCTGGGGATACGATCACACGATTTCAGACAACAAAATCAGCTATTATCTGGCTACTCTTCATCACAGAGACTACGAAACCATTCTCGTTTGGGTAACCATCCCACCTGAGCCAACCCCAGGGAATAAGGCGTTTGCGCGATTTTCCCTCTCCTACAGAGATCTGTCGGGCCAGCCACGCTCCGAAGGCCCCTACACAATAGATTTGAACTACGCAGACCTGAGCTCTTCCCGCTCCGGTTTCTCGAATCCTATGGTACTCAAAGGCGGAACTATGCTGCACGTGGCTCAGGGTCTGAAGGACATCGGTACCCTCTATTATTCCTGTGTTAAGGACAACCAGAGACGCAATTCGATCTCGGCGGCTTCCTGGCAAAACCAGGATGCTGAAACAAACATGCAATACGACAGGACAATTCAGAGCGAGCTCGACGAAATCCAGAAATCCATTCAGGCCAAGAAACAGAGATGTCTGGATCTTTCGGTTTCTTTGAAAAGGGAGATCCACAACGCCCACCTGAGACTGGAAGAAGCGCTCTTCAAGGACGAGCTTGCTATCTTCGAAGTGTATATCAAGAAGCTCGGGGGAGAGCTCAGAGTACAGGCGACTGATATAGCCAGGCTGCTCGAGGAGACCGAAGTCGCTGCCGACAGAGCGACCGCATCACTCCAAAAACGGATCACCGATCTCGTCGAGGAGCTTGTTCTGGATCTCGAGGCCAAATCGGGCTCCATCGCCTTCAGCGGATTCTTGCTGAAAGAAGGTGGTTCCTCGCCTCTGGCCCGTCTTGTCGATCAAAAGACAAACGAGGCATTGAGGCGACTCCCTAAGCTCTCGATGGTTTCCTCCGTCAGCCTCGAATCCCATCTTCGGGATAAAGATCTCAGCCTTTCAGACCTCACCGACACAGGTGTAGCCCTCAAAACAGCCAAGAGCCTCGGGCTCGACTACTTCATGACCGGTTCGATTATCGAGATGCCTTCTTCAGTGGTGCTCTTTGCCAGGGTTCTCAACAGCAAAACAGAGGGGGTCGAATCGGTGGCTCAACTCATTCTGCCTCTGGACGACGAGGTTCGATCTATGCTTTTCGGAGCGCGTCAGTAAAAAGCCACCGGCAAAGCAGGTGGCTTTTTACCAAGCAGTTTCGAAGCCTAAAAGGCACAGCCGATATCAATGACCACCGGCAAAGCAGGTGGCTTCGAAACTGCAGTGAGCTAATCGAAATAGGTAATCTTCCTCTCCTCTTTCGAGTTCAGGACCTTGTATTCTTCTCTGAGATTGTTTGTCTCGTAAGTCCGTCTGACGATCCAGTTATCATGATCATCGTATTCGTACTCGTGGCTCGTCATAGAATTGAGAGAGTTATCGGAATTATAATATATTCTCGCCATCAGGGCGCCAAAGGAATTGTACTGGTACCGGATGCGGGAGACCTGTTTCCCTTCGAGGGTGTAGCGGGTTTCCTCCAGAAGCCGCTTCTGGGGATCGTATTCCTTGGATATTCTGTATCCGGAGAAGATATCGTCGTCGCTGTTGTAAAACTCCTCCCCGATTCTCTCGCTCCACCGGTTATAGGTATAGGTCCATCTCGTTTTGAAGGGCAGGGTCTGGTGGCGATAAGCCTCCTCGATGATGCTCCCCTGTGTATCAT
>CAZLRN010000445.1:0-3994 GCA_964561715.1 uncultured Spirochaetales bacterium | reverse complement strand
GCGCACACCATGCCGCGATAGGGAGCGACCTGGACGGAGGCTACGGCATCGAGCAGTGTCCCCACGGACTGGACACCATAGCAGACCTCCAAAAGATAGCGGATCTGATGCGAGGGCGCGGATACGGCGAGCAAGACATCAAAGCCATTATGCACGCCAACTGGCTGGCCTTTTTCAAGAGGACACTGGCCTAGGCCGCGGGGTGGCGATACGGCAGCAGACGTGCCGTCGTAGCAGATGCGCCTTCGCAGCAGACATGCCGTCGCAGCAGGCGCGGCTCTTCTTTGACCACGGTACGCTCTCGCTCTATCTCACTCTACAGCGCGAGAGAACAGGCGCAAGAACTGAGAGCAAAAGCGTAAGGAGAAAACGGTGGCAGAGGCAGACTCTAGACCAAACATCATCCTCATCCTGGCGGACGACATGGGATTCTCTGATCTTGGATGCTACGGATCCGAGATTAAAACGCCTTACCTCGATCATATGGCTGAGAAGGGCTTGCGTTTTACGGGTATGTACAACGGTGCACGTTGCTGCCCGGCTCGGGCATCGCTATTGACCGGACTTCATCCCCACCAGGCTGGTGTGGCACATATGACAATGGACCTCGGGATCCCTGGATATAGAGGATTCCTCCGTCCGGACTGTGTGACGGTAGCCGAGGTACTTCGGGCAAGCGGATACCGGACGCTGCTGGCCGGCAAATGGCATGTCGGCGGAAACTACCGGGCTCACGACAGGGAAAGCTGGAAGAGAACGGCGGGGGACGAGGGACACCCCCTCCCAACCCAGAGGGGCTTCGATCGATTCTACGGCATTCTCAACGGAGCGGGCTCCTTCTACGACCCGGTGCTGCTGATGGACCGGGAAACGTTCATCCGGGCGGAGGAACCGGAATACTACTTCACCAATGCCGTAACGGATCGTGCCATCGAGATGATCCGGACGAAAGAAAATAGTCCATATTTTCTGTACCTCACTTATACAGCGCCACATTGGCCTCTCCACGCCTTGCCGGAGGATATTTCCCGCTACCAGGGGCTCTACCGCAAGGGTTGGGACAGCGTGCGCACCGCCCGGCATGAGAAACTCAAGGGTATGAAGTTATTAGACGAAAGGTGGGAGATCTCACCACGCGATGTGGATGCTCCACCGTGGCAGGATGTGGTCCACAAAGATTGGGAGGACCTCAGGATGGCTGCCTATGCGGCGCAGATCGACCGCATGGATCAGTGCATCGGTCGGGTCATGTCCATGGTGCACGCGACGGGCGGAGAAGAGAATACGCTGGTGATGTTTCTCTCCGACAACGGCGGATGTGCTGAGTTTCTTCTCGAGGATCCCGGAGACGCGGGTCCTTCCCTGTGGGGCGATCGCGCGAGGGACGGAAGGCCTATGCGGATCGGCAACATCACCGGACTCGAGCCGGGCCCCGAGGACACCTTTATGTCTTACGATCTACCGTGGACCAACGTCAGCAACGCTCCGTTTCGCCTCTTTAAGCATTGGGTGCACGAGGGAGGGATAGCCACCCCCTTTATCGTTTATTGGCCCGATCGAATCAAGCAGCCGGGAATTCTTCACGAGCCGCTGCAGCTCGTGGATCTAACGGCAACCGTGATCGACGCAGCTGGAGCCGCCTACCCAGAGGAAAGAGATGGGATGTCGATTCCTCCATGCGAAGGAGAGAGCTTTCTGCCGCTTTTGGATAGCAAGAGTTGGAGCAAACAGAAGCCGCTCTACTGGGAACATGAGGGCAACCGCGCAATCCGTCAGGGGCGGTGGAAGCTTGTGGGCGAGCACAACAAAGCGTGGGAGCTCTACGACATGGCGGAGGATCGCACGGAGCTAAACGATCTGGCGCAAAAGAGCCCTGATCGGGTCAGAGATCTCGTTCAACAGTACGACCTTTGGGCGAATCGATGTGGAGTGCTTCCGTGGCCTCCCAGGAAAAGCGAGATGCAGCTGTCCATGCGAGGCCAGCACGCCCATTGTCATTATCACTGCGGCAGGGAATTCATCCCGTAAGCATATTTCGCGCATAGCTTGAGCTTTCGAAACATGCTATACGTGAGAACCCGGAGCGTCAGAAATCAAAAGATGATCTATATCGCATTCTTGCGCGGTATAAACGTTGGCGGGAAAAACCTTCTGCCGATGAAAGAACTTGTGGCCGTCCTCGAGGACCTCGGCTGCCAGAACGTCAGCACATACGTTCAAAGCGGCAATGTGGTCTTCGAGAGCAGAGAGGAAACCGCTTCCCGGCTTTCTGAGATGGTCAGTGCTGAAATCAAGAAACGCCGTGGATTCGAGCCGCGTGTCCTGGTGTTGAAGCCCGAGGACATCGAAAGGGCAATCAGAGAGAATCCATTTCCCGAAGCCGAGACCGCCCCAAAATCCTTGCATATTGGCTTTCTCGACACTTCGCCTCCGGCTCCTGATCTGGAAATGCTCGAAAGCATCAAGAGTGACAGCGAACGGTATCGTCTGATCGATAGGCGGTTTTACCTGCATGCACCCGAGGGAGTGGGCAGATCCAGGCTTGCTACAAATGCCGAGAAACTCCTCGGCGTCTCAATGACGGATCGCAATTGGAACACCGTACAAAAAGTTTGGGAAATGGCGAAGAGATTAGCATGAAAGATGATCAAATTAGCGGGCCGGTGATGTATTCACCCTCGGTGCCCGAATCGGGAACCAACTCGCATAGATCCCATATTTGACATATTTTTTAAATTTAGTTATACTAAACTAACAAATGAGCTCGAATCCATACACCTTGCAGAAGCTGATCGAGATGCTATCTCAAAGCATGGAACAGAATGAGCAGAAAGTAATCCAGCAGAGTGAATTTGCATCGCTCAGCATGTCTAAAATTCATTACCTCGATACAATCAGCCATCTCGAAAGACCAACCATCAGCCAACTGGCCAAGAAGCTAGGCGTCAGCAAACCCTCGGTGACATTGACTGTCGACGCCCTCCAAGATTTGGAATATGTGAAAAAAGTCAAGTCTGATCAGGACCTTCGTGTTCATCATATACATCTAACCGAGAAAGGCAAAAAAATCGTTACACTTCACGACGCCATACACATGGGCTACGCCAAATACTTTGAGAATGCATTGACAAAAAAGGAACTCGCGATATTTGTGAGTTTGCTCAACAAGGCGGTCGATTCGATGGAGGGAATATAGCTCTCTTTTTTATCCCGCTTATTAGTTTAAAAAAACTAATCTTATGAGATAAGCGAATTCTACGGATCCGGTGGAAAGGGGATGGTTACAAAGACAAAGAACAGACGACTTATTTATGCGGAAGGCTGGCTGTCTATTGGCATCAATACGACTCTCTTCGTGCTCAAGTACTGGGCTGGGATTGTAACGGGTTCGGTCGCTGTTGTGGCAGATGCCTGGCACACAATGTCGGATTCAGTCACTTCGATCATGGTGATCGTGGGAGAAAAGCTTTCCTCTCGCCCTGCCGACAAAGACCATCCCTTTGGGCACGGGAGAGCAGAGATTATTGTGTCCGTTATCATAGGGGTACTCTTAGCGGTTGTGGGATTCAATTTTTTCCTAGAGTCTGTGCAGAAGCTCCGGGGTTCTGAACCCCCAAACTTCAATGTTCTGGCCGTAATCGTTTTTGCCCTCTCCGTAGTGCTGAAAGAGGCGATCGCCTTTTTTTCCTTCTGGGCCGGGAAGAAAACGAAGGCCCCATCGCTGATTGCTGATGCTTGGCACCACAGAAGCGACTCCATAGCTTCGGCGCTCATTCTGGTCGGAATTTTTGTGAGCAGGTTCGTCTGGTGGATTGATGCGGTGCTGGGAATAGCGGTTTCTATTCTGATCCTCTTTGCAGCTTATGGCATCATTCGCAAAGGTATCAATCCGCTTTTAGGCGAGCGGCCGGATGAGAAGTTGCTCGATCATGTGAACCGAATCGGAGAGAGGCTCACAGGCGCCAGATTAGATATTCATCATGTGCATATCCAT
>CAZLRN010000444.1:0-4017 GCA_964561715.1 uncultured Spirochaetales bacterium | reverse complement strand
GTTAAACTTAAGGAGTTCTCCAGTTTGGATGCCGTAAAGCCCCCTCCCCGGGTCCGCATAGAGAGCGCAGATAAAATCAGGGATGACACAGCCCTCATTACCCTGGCGGTTACGGACGCCGGCGGAGGAATCGGGGAGATTCGCCTGTATCTGAACGAAGCGATCGTTGTCCTGGATGCAGCACGAGGCTTGGAACGGAACGGGGGACAGAAGGTTCTTCGTCAAACCTACACCATTAAATTAGCAGATGGAGTGAACAGCATAAGTGCCGTGGCGTTCAATTCCGAAAACACGATGCGCAGCAACAGCGCCTCCGTCGAGATCGTGGCTCACATCAGTGAGAGGAAGCGTCCGTCTCTCTATGCGATCGTCATAGGCATCAACGAATACGAAAATCCGACATTGGCGCTGGATTACGCAGTACCTGATGCAATCCTTATGGCCGAAACGATCCAAAAAGCCTCATCCCCACTATTCGAAAATATCAGTATCACTCTTCTGAAAACAAGACACGAGACTACAAGAGAAAGCATCCTCAGAGCTATGGAGCCGTACAGATCCATCAGTCCCGAGGACCTGTTCGTCTTTTATGTGGCCAGTCACGGTCTGATCGACAATGGCGAGTATTTCTTGATTACCTCGAACGTGGGTTCCACCTCTACGAGAAAACTGAAGGAAAACGCCATAAGCCAGAACACCATAAAGGAGATGATCGCCAAGATCCCCACTTCTAAAAAGCTCATCATCTTAGACACGTGCAGCTCCCAAGCATTAGGAGAGAGTCTACATTTGGCGCTTCAAGGCCGCGGCCTCACAGAAGATACGGCATTCAAAGTCTTAAGCCGGGCTGTGGGAGTGACCATCCTGAGCGCCGCCAAAACAACCCAAGATGCCCTAGAGGGATACAAAAACCATGGGCTCTTCACCTATATCGTTGCCGAGGGATGGAAGGGAAAGGCTGACTTCAACGGTGACGGCTATATCAAGACCTTCGAGCTGGCCGATTATGTGGACGACGAGGTGCCTGCGTTGGCCGAGAAGGTCTTCAAAAGGGCCCAGTATCCCACCATTTCTCCAGCCGGGCAGGGCTTCCCCATTGCCGTGGTAAGGTGACGCTCAGCCTAGCCGCCGAAATCTAAGTCTACCCGCTGAAATGCTGATCGAGGTACTCAGCCCATATCTCCAGAACAGGCGGAAGATTCTCACGGCCGAATCCTATCCGCACATGATGATTTCCGAACTGGAATTCACGGGAGGGTAGAAGCATGATGCCTGTTTCCTCTCGGAGCCGCTCGCAGAAAGCAAAAGTATCCGGCACACAGACCACCCTTGGAAAACAAACCGAACCGCCAAGAGGCTTGTTCCAGCGGATGAGGTCTCCGTATCTGTCAAAAAAACCTTCGAGAGCCCCAAAGTTTCTCTGCAAACGCGTGATCTGTTGCTTCAAGATCGTTTCCCTGTTATCCAGGGCAATGATGGCCAGTATCTCGCTAGGAGCACTGCCGCAAATTGTGGTGTAGTCCTTTAGCTCCTGCACCTTCTCTAGAATCTGACTTTCCTGCGATGCCAGCCACCCGACTCGAAGTCCGGGAAGCCCATATGCCTTTGACAATCCGGAAAGGGCGAAAGCCTGCTCGTATAGGTCGCAGGCGCTGGGCAATGTCGTGCCGTCCCTGAGCTCTAAAAATCGATACATCTCATCCGAGAGCAGATAGATACGGTGCTTGCCCATGAGATCAATGAGAGCCTCGAATTCCTCTTTGGTAGGGAGGTAGCCCGTGGGATTGTGCGGAAAGTTGATCACCGCCAACTTGGTGTTCGGTCTTATCTGCGCCTCCAGATCCGATAGATCGAAGCGCCAGCCCCCCTCCTCATTCGGCTCCCAGAAAGAAACTACGCATCCAATCGATCGGGCTATCTCGTAGAGAGACTGGTAGGCTGGGAAGGCGCATACGACATGATCGCCGGGCTCCAAAAGGGCGTTCATGAGGAGGAAAATTCCCTCTTCGGGAACAGCGACAACGGTGTGCGCTGCGTCGATGCTGTCGTACATCTCTGCAATGCCGGAGCGAAGCAGCGGATGCCCCAGACTCTCGGTGTAGCCAAAGGTGAGATCATTCCACAACGCTTCAGTTTTTTCATTCGCCATGGCCAGCAGATCCGACATCGAGTATGGTTCACAGTCAGAGCTTGATAGCAGGTATCGGGAAGTAAATTCGTGTTTAGCGAAGTATCTCTCTATCCGAAACTGCGGAATTCTCATGATGCTATTCTAAAGCCTTTCGCTTCGGGCGGTCTACCAGCATGATCAGCTCATCTTTAGTCCTGTAATGCTCAATTGCCAGCTTGACTCAGTTCCAATGGGCGTGATAGGACTTTTTCACATCATATGGGGAATTTCGACAGGGGCTCTGAATGGTTGACATAAAACAGCACCGGAGT
Organism: uncultured Spirochaetales bacterium; assembly: GCA_964561715.1. GTDB lineage: Bacteria > Spirochaetota > Spirochaetia > SZUA-6 > CAZLRN01 > CAZLRN01. The sequence continues at coordinate 1,575 of CAZLRN010000444.1, read as the reverse complement.
CGAGATCTCATGAAAAAGCCAAATATCATTTTTATGCACTCCCACAACACGGGACGGTATATCCAGCCCTACGGATTTGCGATTCCGGCGCCGAATCTGCAGCATCTCGCAGATAGCGGCGTGATTTTCCGCAAGGCCTTCGCCAGCGCGCCGACCTGCTCACCGAGTCGGGCCAGTTTCTTGACAGGTATGATGCCCCACTCCTGTGGCATGCTCGGCCTGGCGCATCGCGGCTTCAAGCTCCCCAACTACAGTATCCATCTAGCACACGTTCTGAAAGCCGCAGGATACATCACCGCACTCTCTGGTGTCGAACACACCGCTCCGGATCTTTCAGATGTGGGTTATGACAGAATTCTTTCGTTCCAGAAACTCGAGTCTGCGAGCCCCCAAAATCCAGGCGACCCAGCTCAAACCGCTGCGAAGTATTTGAGCTCTTCTCCCGATCAGCCCTTCTTCCTCTCCGTCGGCCTTAGGGAAACTCACAGGCCTTTTCCCAAAGCGGATCCGGAGCATCATCCCGAGGAAGATCCGAGATTCTGCCAGCCTCCACAACCTCTGCCCGACGCTCCGGAGACCCGGGCCGACATGGCTGACTTCAAGGCTTCGGTCCGGGTGATGGATAGGAAATACGGATTGATTCTCGATGCTCTAGAGCGGAGCGGGCTTCGGGAAAACACCTATGTCTTTTGTTTCTGCGACCACGGGCTCCAGTTTCCACTAAATATGTGCAATCTCACCGATCACGGCATCGGTGTGTACCTGATCGCTCATGGACCCGAGCATTTCACCGGCGGGAAAAGTATCGATGCCATGGTCAGCCTGATGGATCTCTTTCCGACGGTATGCGCCCTCGCAGATGTTCCGATACCGGCGAGAATCCAGGGAGGATCACTCCTGACCCTGGTCGACGGAAAGGCAGATAAGCTACACGATGCCCTCTTCGCGGAGGTGAACTACCATGCCGCCTACGAGCCGATGCGCTGCGTACGAACAGAGCGATACAAATACATCCGCCGTTTTGACGAACGAGACCGCCTAGTTTTGCCCAATGTGGATGACACCCCGAGCAAGGATTTCCTGCTTGCCAAAGGTTGGGCCGAGTCCCCCCGGGAGCAGGAGATGCTCTACGATCTCATGTTCGATCCTATCGAGAGCAACAACCTTGTCAGCAAGACGTCGTATCGGGCCACATACAGAGCGATGTCAAAGCTACTGGACGCATGGATGAAGGAAACCGAAGATCCTCTCCTTCGGGGCCCGGCCAAGGCGCCGTCGGGCAGCCATCTCAACGACCCGGACGAATCATCTCCGAACGATCCCGCTCATCGTGTTCCGTGATGCGGACATTATATCGCCTTCAGAATTTTTTCCATTCGCTGTCGTACCTCTTCGAGATCGCCTTTATTGGGTCGACCGCGAATATCACCCAAACGGCCCTTTGTACTCGCCTCTTTGCTCTCTGCTTGGCCTACCACAAATCGTTGGCTGCGCCCTACGCGGCCCGCCCACAACGCAACCAATTTGACCCATATCTGAAAGCGCTGCGCGTAGTCAAGTATTTCTTTCATAAGT
>CAZLRN010000443.1:0-4047 GCA_964561715.1 uncultured Spirochaetales bacterium | reverse complement strand
GGTAACGATAGCGTCCAGCATCTTGTCAGCATGGGTTTTAAAGTAGGCACCGCTGCGATCCTCATCGAGAAACGGTGTCAGGTGACCAACTGCTGTAAAGCCATTTTCCTTGGCGTCGACACATCCCTGGACCAGTTTTTCCTTCGTGTCCCCTTTGACGTGATAGTAGACCCGGCATTTATCGCGGGTTTTCCCACCCAAAAGCTGATAGGCGGGCACGCCAAAATGCTTCCCGGCAATATCCCACAAGGCTATATCGATGGCGCTCAACGCACCCATGATTCCTGCGCCCCGAAAATGACTGTACCGGTAGAGATACTGCCAGTGATGCTCGATACGTAGCGGGTCCTGTCCGATCAGGTATCGCTTAAAGGTCTCAACGGCAGCGGCCGAAGCTTCCAGGTATCCCCATGCACCGGACTCACCGAGCCCCGTGATCCCAGCATCGGTGCGAACCTTCACAAACATGTAACGGTCGGAAAAAATGGTCTCTATTTCCTTAATCTTCATCAGTTGTACTCCTCGTTTTTCTCGCTTTGCTTATTCACTGCTGCTCCAATCCTATCACGATTTCCTGCCCTTCGACAGAGAAATCGGTCTCGAATTCCTCCGATAGAGCTACGACCTTCTCGACTGTGTCCCGTCTCGCATCGCCCGAGGCATCGAGAATCTCCACGTTGTTTTGAGCTTCACGTCCGTAGGTGACGTTATTGGAGCCTCCCCCGTCTCGAGGACGGGAAGAGCGAGTCGGAAAGGTTCGGCCGGATCGGTCCGGTTCTGCACATTGGTGTTTCCCACCAGCGAAAGGGCTACTTCCGATTCCTTTGATTCCCACGACTGCTCAATGAGCATCGACATAGTATTCTCCTTCCATCCTGAAATATGTAAACCATATGGCGGCCCCAATGGGCTGTCCGACTGCCTGCCTTCCTTATCGCCTCAAGATGCTATTTGGGGGAATTTATAAACTTTTTACTCATCTGACTGAGTATAGCAGCAGCAAGGGGAGGCTTCAATTTACTGCCCGCGATACGATTAAAAGCATAAGCATTCACCAGCCATCAATGCCATCATATTGACGGTGTATCGCCATTCTGTTTAAAGCTCGTGCAGGCGTTTGAAAATAGTACTATCATGAGTTCCCTAGGACTTCAATACCTGTTAGGATAAGCAGAGTTGAACAACCGTGTGACAGGCACAGAGAAACCATCCAATCCGCATTCATTCAAAATACTGCTCAGGTGTTTTGGCTTTATACGTCCCTACTGGAAACTTGCTCTAGGCAGCTATGCCCTCTTCTTTGGGGTCAACAGCTTGACACTAACGGTTCCGCAATTCATTCGGTGGATTGTGGATCAAGGGATCCGCAAGGGAGATCTCGGACTCATAAGCTGGTCGGTGCTCATTCTGCTCGGCATCGTGATAGTAAAGGGCGTTCTTTCCTTCTTCCAGGGTAGATGGACCGAGATGGTATCCCAGGGCGTCGCATACACGATTCGAAACAGGATTCACGCCAAGCTGTCGAGTCTCTCCTTCTCCTACCATGACAAAACTGAAACCGGGGAGCTTCTCTCCCGTACCATCCAGGATGTCGAGAGGGTTCGGTTTCTCACGGGACGAGCCTCGCAGCGTATTTTCGAGGGTGTGTTTCTTCTAGTGGGTACAGCCGTGCTTCTCGCCCTGATGAATCCGACACTTACGCTCCTGGCCCTTGCCGGTATTCCCTTTATCGTGCAGATGGCTTACTCCTTCGGCAAACGGTTTCGTCCCCTCTCATTGACAATTCAGGAACAGCTGGCCGTTTTGACTACCAGAATCGAGCAGAACCTTCGGGGCACCCGGGTGGTCAAGGCCTTTGCCCAGGAAGAGGAGGAGATCGGGCGTTTTGACCTGGAAAACACGAAGTGGTTTAACCTCTCCCGAGAAGCGGCTCGTCTTCGGGCGATCTACCTGCCCTTTCTGCGCGTCATCACGAGTGCAGGAATGATCTTCATCATCTGGTACGGCGGACGGCAGGTCATTCAGGGAGAGTTGACCATAGGTCAGATGGTGGCGTTCACGGCCTACCTCTCGCAATTGGCCTTGCCTATTCGTCGCCTTGGAGTCTTTGTCGCAGTTGCGGCACAGGCTGCTTCCTCGGGGCAGCGAATTCTGGAGATTCTCGATGAATCCTCCGATGTCGCCGAGAAACCCGACGCTGCAACCCTGGAGAATATCAAAGGACACGTGAAGTTCGAAGGTGTCTCATTTGCATATTTTCATCGATTCCGGATCCTCGAGGAAATCTCCTTCGAAGCCCGGCCCGGACAGCTCATCGCCCTTCTGGGAACCACGGGAAGCGGAAAATCGAGCATTATCAACCTTATTCCCCGCTTTTACGATCCCACCAAGGGTCGGATCCTCATTGACGACAGAGATATCAGAGATGTGACGCTCCAGTCCCTCCGATCCCAGATCGGCATCGTGCTCCAGGACACGACCCTCTTCGCGACAACGATACGCGAGAACATCGCCTTTGGGGCTCCCGAAGCTACAGAAAAGGATATCATCGAAGCGGCAAGGGCCGCACAGGCCCATCAATTTATCGTGGAGCTTTCGAACGGGTACGACACTCTCGTCGGGGAGCAGGGGCGAACACTCTCCGGAGGCCAGAAGCAGAGGGTCGCCATTGCCCGAGCCCTTCTCAGCGATCCTAAAATTCTCATCCTCGACGATGCCACCGCCAGCGTCGATACAGAGACCGAGAGACTGATTCAGATTGCCCTCGACCACCTCATGGCCGGCCGCACCTCTTTCGTTATCGCTCAGCGTCTCAGCACGGTACGCAGGGCCAATATAATCCTGGTCTTGCACGACGGACGGATAGCCGCAAGGGGCACACACGCAGAGCTCATCAGATCTTCAGGAATCTACACGGAAATCTATCACCGTCAACTGCGGTCAACTGCGGCTTCAGAGCAGGACCTCGTGCATCCCACGGCAGCCGAAGAATCCGAAGATGTGCTTCGCCGGGACACGGGTTGGGAGGAGAAGCTGTGAGCCTGAGCATCGGCACATCCGGCTCTCACTATCACGGGCCAGGCCACTTCCTCAGAAGCCATGGATCCGAACAGGACCTCAAGACCTTCAACCTAAAAACCATGCTGAGGCTGCTGCAGTTGCTCAAGCCTCACTGGCACAGGATGCTCCTTGCGCTTTTTTTCATGATTCTCTCCTCAGGGCTGACTCTGCTGACACCGTATCTGACGAAGATCGCCATCGACCAGTACATTCTGCCGGGAGATATCGAAGGCCTGGGGCGTATCGCACTCATAGCCGCTGCGGCATTCGTGGGGCTGGCGCTCTCCACATCGGCACAGCAATACATTCTGGCTTGGGTGGGCCATCGCGTCTTAGCGACGCTCAGGGCCGATCTTTTCAGGCACCTCCAGCGGCTCCATCTCGGATACCACGACACACACATCATCGGTGTTACGGTTTCCAGGGTTATCAACGATGTGGAGATCATCAACCGTTTCCTCTCCGAAGGCCTCGTCACCTTTTTCGGTGACACCTTTCTGTTGATCGGGATCGTGACGATCATGATCACTATGAACTGGTCTCTCGCTCTGCTCAGCTACTCTGTTGTTCCCCTTATGGTCATTGCAACACTCGTCTTTACACAACATGCAAAGGTGGCCTTCAGCAACACCCGTAGCCGCGTCGCCGCTGTCGTCGGCGACCTGGCCGAGAACCTTTCAGGAATGCGGGTCATCCAGGCTTTCGCTCAGGAGGAGTCGACACAGAGAAAATTCGACCAGGTAAACAAGGACAACCGCGATGCCCACGTCTACGCCGTCTCTCTGGCATTCGTATTCATGCCCGTTGTCGAGTTCCTCGGGATCGCGGCAACGGCGATCATACTGTGGGCGGGGGGCCGTGCCGTTGTCTCGGGCACTCTATCCATCGGAACGATCGTAGCCTTCTTGGCTTATGTGACCAGGTTCTTCCATCCGCTCCAGGAGCTCAGCCAGATCTACACGCCCATGCAGGCGGCCAAGGCGGGCG
>CAZLRN010000442.1:0-4051 GCA_964561715.1 uncultured Spirochaetales bacterium | reverse complement strand
TAGAAGGGCAAGCGCAATAAGTCATTGCATAAGGAGACAGCAGAATGCCAGGACAATCAGCACGTGATGTCGTTTCTCTCGATGGGAAATGGTTGTACATGCAGGATCCCGAAGAGCAGGGGGAGAAGAAGGGATTCTCCGATCCGGGATTTGCAAGAGACGGATGGAAGGAGATGGGGATCCCCACCAACTGGTACTTCAGTGAGGTTGGGGACTACACAGGGGTAATCTGGTTCGCCAGGCAGTTCGATCTTCCCGCTGGATTCAAGGATCGATCCGTTGTATTACGATTTAAAGGAGTGGACTACATCGCCGATGTGTGGCTCAACGGCACCTACCTAGGAAATCACGAGGGATTTTTTAATCCCTTCGAGTTTCGTGTGGGCAGGCTGCTCAAAGCAAAGGGGAACACCCTTGTGGTTCGGGCTGATTCGCCGAGGGACGACACCGAGTACGTGCTTCTCAAGGATGCGACGAATGCCAAAAGTCCGATGTCTGATCCCTACAAAAGAAACTGGCCCGCGGAGCTCAAGATCGTCAAGGGAACCTTCATCGACGCCGAGCACAGACCGGGGGCGTACACGGCATTTGGGCAGGATGGAAACACCGGCGGCATTTGGGAAAGCGTCGAGCTCATCGCATCCGGTCCGCTGACCATCGATTTCGTTAAAACCTACACCAAGATCGTGGAGAAGAATTTCGTGCCCGACGGCACAGCTCTCCTCTCCGTCGATTTCGAGATCTTCAGCAACACCGAGGATACGGTCGAGGCCGAGGTGGCTATCGATGTCGTAGGAAAGAACTTCAAGAGTGTCGAGGAGATCAAAAAGGCCAAGACCTTTACGCTCAAACCCGGTGAGAACACTGTCAAGCTCGTTCAGACCATCTCCAAACCTCAGTTGTGGTGGAGCTGGGATTTCGGCAAACCCAATCTCTACCAGATGAAGGTCACCGTTTCCGAAGGGGGCAAAGCCAGCGACGAGGTCGATGTCACATTTGGAATCCGGGAGATGAAGGTAGAGAACGGTCACTGGTTTCTCAACGGCAAGCGTATCTTTGCCCGAGGGATGCGGTATCTCTCCAGCAACTGGATGAGCGAGATGGATGAGAAGAGGTTCAGGGAGGATCTGGAAAAGATCAAAGCCGTCAACATCAACGCCATCCGAATCGGCAGCCATGTCGAGCAGCCTATTTTCTATGACATTTGTGACGAGATGGGACTGATGGTCTGGCAGGTATTCCCTTTGCACTACTCCTACAGCGATTCCGACGATCTTATCGAACGAGCCGCTCCGATGATGAGAGACATGGTGCGGATGCTCGTCAACAACGCCAGTGTTGTCATGTACAGCACCTTTAAGGAACCCAAGGTCTATCCGATAGCAGCGATCAACAAGGATCGGGAGGCGCCGAACAACTACGGGAGGCTCTGTGAGATTCTCTACGAAGTCGGCCACACCGTTGATCCGATTAAATGGATCCATCTGGGTGACTACGAGGAGGGGGTGCAGAACATCATGCCGGGATTCTGTCAGCCCGGCCGGACCGATGTGAAGAGTCTGACCCTCAAGCCCCAGATCGTGGAGTTTGGCTGCGGCGCGGTTCCCTGCCGGGAGACCATGGAGCAGATTTTCAAGCCCGAGGACCTCTGGCCGCCGAACTGGGACCAGTGGGCCTACCATAATATGCGCCACACGATGTTCGACTGGCAGGAGCTGGAGCTTAAAGGTTCCCTCGACGAGCTCATCGAGGATAGTCAGACCTTTGCTGCGAGGCAGATAAAGGAATCGGCTGAGTTCTTCAGACAGCGCAAACACAAGCCGATTGGCTCCATATTCCTCTACTTCTGGAACGACCCGTGGCCTTGCATCGGCTCCGGGCTTCTCGACTACTATAGGCGTCCCTATAAGTCCTATCACATCTACGGCATGGTTTATTCGCCTGTGTTAGTCAGCATCGAGTGGATCAAAAACCAGCATCATCTGGGTTTTGAGAAAATCTACGATGCCGGCGAAACTTTTACTGCAAAGATCTGGGTGACGAATGACCTGCACGAGGAATTCGCGGATGCCCAGCTGGATTGGACCCTAAAGGATCCTGACGGAAAAGTCGTGCAGAACGGGACCAAGTCGATTCTTATTCCGCCTGACGACTCCCATGTGGAAGCCCGAATTCTTTGGCCCATACCGAAGGAAGCGGCCAAGGGTGAATACAGAGTCGAAGCCTCGGTTTCTGATAAGGGCGGCAAAACGCTTTCGGAGAACTACTTTGTCCTGAAGGTGAAGTAGAGCCTGAGATTGGAGAGCCATAGCAAACCTCCGGATGGAAAGGCTAAGCCTTTCGTTCCATAAGCTCTTTCCACAGCGAAGCCCTCGGACGGTTCATGTTGTCCAGGTAGTCTGTCGGAGTGTCTTTCAGGTAGGCGTCAAGGGCTTTGAGTATTGGTGCCGTGAACTTCATCTCCTCTGTAGCCTTCAGAAAATAGGGAAACTCCGGCTGTTTGATCAGGATATCTTCACCCTTTCCGTCCATCACGCGTTTGATCCGGGAGGCAAACTCGGAACGCCATATGGCATCACCCCCCAGAACCTCGTACATATCGGAAAGCTGTAGCCCCCCGCGGACGCCATAGGCAATACATTCCAGATAGGCAGCCTCTACGAGGCCCAAGACCATCTGATTGACGTATTTCATGATCTGGCCTGCACCGCTGGGCCCGCAGTAGACAGCCTTGCCCTCTTTCGCCATGGCAGCGAAAACAGATTTGAGGCTTTCGACGGTTGTCTCGTCTCCTCCGATAAACATATGGAGCTCTCCGGCCTCAGCGCCCACCGAGCCGCCACTGACCGGAGCGTCGATGAAAGTCACCCCTTTTTTTGCAAAATCCTGTTCCAGGCGGCGGGTCTCGTGCAATTCCGTGGTTCCCGTGTCGATGACGTTCTGCCCTTTGCGGGCGTTGGGGAGAAGATGCTCGTCCATTGCCGCAACCGTGATGGCCGAAGAACGAAGGCACGTGAACACCGTGTCGCACTCCTGCATGACCTGCTCCATTGATTCGGCGCCTCTTCCGCCGGCAGCAACAACGGCTTCGCGGCGTGCGGGGCTTCGATTGAAGGCCAGCACCTGAAATCCAGCTCGGAGGAGCGAACGGGCCATCCCGCCACCCATAGCGCCGACTCCGATATAACCCAGCAACTGTTCAGCCATCCTTTAACCTCCAGATTATATGATTATTGGCTGTATTATATCCGGCGCATGCCGGTAAGCGCAAATTTTAAAAGAAGTATGACCCCTGAAAGCAGCGACTTACTTCCGGATAGTGATTGACTTTTTCCTAAATCAGCTGTAATGTGACGTCAGTTAGAAAATTTATTACTGTTATAACATGGCAAAAAGTGATCAGTTTAAATCATCCGCCGACACAGCTTATGATATCATCTGTGAGCAGATCCTCAACGGCAAACTCGCTCCTGGCCAGAAGCTGACCAGGAGGGAGATGGCGAAGCTCACAGGCGTGAGCATCATCCCCGTGATCGAAGCCCTTCACCGGCTTGAGGCCAAAGGGCTTGTGGAGTCGCAGCCTCGCTGGGGGTCCCGTGTGATCAGCCTCTCTCCAGAGGTCTTGAGGGACAGGCTATTCTTGAGAGAAGCCGTAGAGGTTCAGATTGCGCGTATCCTCTCCAAATACTTGACCGAGGAGCAGGAGAATCAGCTGGTTTTTGCGGCCCGCCAGATAGATGAATACGAAGAGACAGGAGTTGATCAGGCTATCGGGTGGGAGGCGAACCGTAATCTTCATCTCAAGATGGCGGAGTTTACCGGATGCCAGTCATTGGTAGACGCGCTACACCGGAGCAACCTCTTCTTCCTGGTCAGGGGAACGGTTCAACCTTCGCCGCGCGACAAGAGGCCTTTCGTGAAGCGCTCCCATACAAAGCTAATCAAGGCCATCCTTTCAAAGGACCCTGACGCAGCTGAGGAAGCCATGCGCAAGCATCTCTTCGAATCCCGGCTGCTCTCCCGGGACGACAAGTTCTACAACATCTAATCT
>CAZLRN010000441.1:0-4067 GCA_964561715.1 uncultured Spirochaetales bacterium | reverse complement strand
TTCTTAAGCAGCTTTCTTAAGCAGCTTTCTTAAGCAGCTTTCTTAAGCAGCTTTCTTAAGCAGCTTTCTTAAGCAGCTTTCTTAAGCAGCTTTCTTAAGCAGCTTTCTTAAATCGGACAGTCTTCTCTATCACCTCCTTTCAAAAAGTTTTTCTAAGCTAACTCCATCCTCAGGACGATGTCCTGCTCATAGTTGCCGAATCCTTTCCCGAAGATATTGATTCCTCCTACATTCTTGCTCTCCTCTTTGATGCCGATGCGTACCTTTATCGAGGTATGTTCGTGAATAAGCAGATCCGCCACCTTCACGTTCGAAACCGCCATACCGTCTACAAACGTCCCTCTGTCGGTCACATTCCAGCTCTTCAGCAACCCGTACTGAGAACCTGCCAGTTTCCACCAATCGGGGGTGAGCTTTCCCCGCTTGTCTCCGAAGTCCCCTGGTGATGTCCACGTCCCGATCTCGATCCCGTTGATCCACACTGATATGTCAGAAGGCCACTCTTTGCTGGTTCCAGGGACCTCAGAGCAGATCTCCATGACTACACCCAGGCTTTTGAGCTTTTGTCCTTTGGTGACGTTGTTCGGGAACTTGTACTCCAGAAATCCCTTCTCGAACCAGACCAACTCCGCCGCAGACCTCTCCGGATTCAGAAAGGAGGTCGGCACATCCAGGAATCCGATGATCTTTTCCCGCGAGCAAAGGCCGCAGGGTGGACTGACCTCATAATCCGTGAAGAGCCCTACCGGCATCTGGACCTCCACGGTTCCATCATCGACGTCTTTCTTCATGCTGGGAAGCTGAACAACCACTTCGTCGTATGGCAGCGAACAGATCTTCTGGGAGCCTTTCCTACCAGGAGCCATTTCGATAGCAATCAAGCCTGCGTCTTCCAGTGTCTGGATGTTTACAACGGCAGTGGATTGCGGGATATTCAAGGCTTTGGCGATTTCGTTGACGTTCAATTTGCTCTCTTTCAACAGATCGAGTATCTGCAGGCGTACCTTGGAAGCGAGAGCGTTTATCACTTCGTAGGCGCCTTCTTCCTCTGTGTTGACGACAAGCAACCGGCTTTTTATTGGATCATCCCTCCGAATAAATATCAAAAAAACTGATATATAACGGGTTTAAATCACTTCAAACGCTTTTGCCCTGTGATCTTTTTTGCGATACAATGGCCAGGCTCTCAATATTTATCTAAACTACCAGCTATTTTGATATGTATTAGTGATTTTAATCTTTATCATAGTTGTGTCAAGAGCAAATATTGAGAAAAGAATCCGACAAAGGAGAGATCGAATGGGGACGACAGTTTTCCTTCAGCCAGAGAGAATCATCGGGAGAAGGGCTCCCATGATCTATGGTCATTTTCTCGAACACTTTCACCGGGAAATCTACGGCGGCGTCTACGATCCGGGATCTCCTCTTGCTGACTCCGACGGAATGCGGACGGACGTGATCGAGGCGATTCGCCGGATCAAGCCTTCGGTTATTCGTTGGCCCGGTGGCTGCTTTGCCTCGGCCTATCACTGGCAACACGGAGTCGGGCTGAAGAGGCAGCCCTATTTTGACAAGGCCTGGCGTGTCGAGGAGAGCAATGCCTTCGGAACCGACGAGTTTGTCTCTTTTTGCCGAAAAGTCGAAGCGAAACCCTACATCTGCACAAATGCTGGTACAGGATCTCCCGAAGAGATGAGCGAGTGGGTCGAATACTGCAACCTGGAGAAAGGGGGCCGCTGGGCGAGCCGGAGGATCGAGAACGGCCATGCCAGGCCTTTCGGCGTGAAGTACTGGAGCATCGGCAACGAGAACTATCTGGGAGGTGAGATGGGATCGAAGTCGCTGGCCGAGTGGGGATTCTATGTCAGGGAATCGGCCAAGATGATGAAACGGGTTGATCCGTCAATCGAAATCGCTGCTGCAGGCGTGGCGACGGACTGGTACTACAGGATGCACAGGGCTTCCCACTCCGCCGCTGAGTGGAACCTGAAGCTGCTGAAGGAGGCAGGCGACTACCTCGATTGGATCAGCATTCACAGCTACTGGGATCGGCGCTACCGTACAGAAAGAATCAACTCTCCCTATGAGGAATGCATGGCCTACACGCTGGATATAGAGAGCAGGATCCTGCTTGCAAAATACGCCCTTGGGCTGGCAGGCTATCTGGGCAAGATCCGTATCGCCTTTGACGAGTGGAACCTCCGGGGATGGTACCATCCCTACGTCGACTCCGCAACGGAAGACTACCTAACGCCCAGAGACGAAAACGATATCAATTCTACATACACAATGGCCGATGCGGTTTTTGCCGCCTGTTTTCTCAACCAGTGTTTGAAGCATTGCGATCTGGTGGGAATGGCCAACTTTTCGCCCACGGTGAACGCCAGAGGAGCCATTTTCACACACGAGAACGGAATCGTGCTGCGGTCTACCTACCACGTCTTCGAGCTCTACACGAATTATATGGGCGACTCAGTAGTCGATTCATGGATCTCCAATAACGAAAGCTTCGAGGTCGAGATCGATTCTAAGCCTGTGCGAGTTCCCGCGCTGGATTGCGTAGCCACGAAAAGGCAAGATACAGGAGAGATCTGCCTCTCGGTTGTCAATAGAGATCCGAGCAAAGAGATCGAGCTGAACATAGAGCTTGCGCACACCTCCCGGGTTCGCAGCAATAAGATCTTCTCAGTGATTGGTTCCAATAGAGACTCCTATAACGGCACTGACCGACCTGACGATGTGAAAATCGCCGAAGCAGCCGCTCCCTCCAAAGCAAATCATGGTTTGAGTATGAAGGCGCACCCCCATTCCATTTCTGTAGTCGTCCTAGATACAGAGTCATAAGATGCACCTTGCAATACCGAGATTAGGGAGTTTATATAATCTTAATGGTAGTAACACCGTCGCTAGAAGTGGCTCAAAAGGAGAATGCTATTGAATAAGGACTATCCGCGACCTGAATATCCCAGGCCGCAATTCCGGCGTGAACGTTGGAGTTGCCTCAACGGTTCCTGGGAGTTTGCCTTTGACGATTCCGCTTCCGCCGATTGGCAGGCACGTGACCTGCCGGATTGGCCGAAAAAACCGTCTCGAAAGGGACGCATCATGGTTCCCTTCCCTTATCAGTCGAAGCTCTCCGGATTAGGTGAGCGCGGTGTCCACCCCGTGGTGTGGTACCGCAGAGAGTTTAGAGTTAAAGAGAGCTGGCAGGGACTACGTACGCTTCTCCACTTTGGCGCCGTCGATTACAAAAGTGACTATTGGCTTAACGGCAAACATATAGGATCTCACGAGGGAGGTTACACACCGATCTCCCTCGACGTTACGTATGAGCTGGCCGACGGCAATAACCAGCTCACGGTCCGCTGCGAGGACCTGCCCAGCGACGAGCAACCTTGCGGCAAACAGGATCGCGAATCCCACCAGCCCTAAAGATTCGCAGCGACAACGGGCATTTGGCAGCCGGTCTGGCTGGAGCCTGTAGCTGAGGATTACCTGGTTAGCTGCCGGATGGTGCCGGATTTTGCGAATGGGCGCTTTCTCCTTACCCCTCAGGTGAAGGGGAATCAGCAGGGGCTCCGCCTGATTGCCCGTGCTACCTTTGCCGGCCGTGATGCCGGAGAGGTCGTCACGACCGCAGACGCACACGACGAGCCTCTCGAACTGGCAGAACAGCATCCGTGGTCCTCCGACAATCCGGACCTCTATGAGATCGAGCTGAGCCTTTATCGCGGAGACGATCTTCTCGACACGGTGCAAGCCTACGCCGGACTGCGTAACCTGACAATCGATGGGCGCAGGATCCTCCTCAACGGAGAACCCATCTACCAGCGACAGGTCCTGGACCAGGGCTACTGGCCCGACGGCATCTACACGGCCCCAACCGATGCGGCGATTCGAAGCGACGTCGAATGGACCAAGCGCCTGGGATTCAATGGCGTTCGCAAGCATCAGAAGATAGAGGACCCGCGATGGCTCTTCTGGTGCGACCGACTGGGACTGCTGGTCTGGGAGGAGATGCCTGCCTTCGGCAATGATACTCCGCAAAGTCGGGAACGGCTGAGACG
>CAZLRN010000440.1:0-4076 GCA_964561715.1 uncultured Spirochaetales bacterium | reverse complement strand
GATCGGAGACATTCAAAAGGAACCAACCTGATGTTCGAACAACAAGAGATGAAGGAGCTCATCATGGAAAAAATCGACCAAAAGAAAAAACTAAACGATCTCTATCGCCCTCCCAAGACCAATCCCATTCTCGTGGAAGTACCAGCCCTCCAATACCTCATGATCGACGGGGAGGGAGATCCCAACACAGCCGAGTCTTACCAGGATGCTGTGGGAACCCTCTTTCCCCTCTCCTACGGGCTCAAATTCCTATGCAAAAAAGCATCTTTGCAAATCGACTACTCCGTCATGCCTTTGGAAGGCCTGTGGTGGGTTGCCAGGATGGAAGAGTTTACTATCCACGACAAAGCGGCGTGGAAATGGACAAGCATGATCGTGCAGCCCGATTTCATCACTCCCGCTATGGTGGAAGAGGTCATCACAGATCTGAAAAAAAGGGAAAAGCTTCCCGTAGCCGAGCTGGTAAGGTTCGAAACATACAGAGAGGGCAAATCTGCACAGATCATGCACATCGGTCCCTTTTCCGCAGAGGGCCCAACGATCGAGGGACTCCACAATTTCATTGAGCAGCAGGGATTACAGCGACGGGGCAAACATCACGAGATCTATCTTTCCGATTTTAGGCGGGTCGCTCCCGAGAAGATGAAAACGATCATCCGTCAGCCCGTTGCTTGAACGAAGGCTGCATGAACAAAAAAACGATTAGAGCCGAAAACTTGACTTCCAGATTCCACTCAACTATAGTCCAAAGCAAGCATGAAGGCGGAAAAGCGTAACTACAAAATCCTATGGGATGAGATAGAAATAAATCCTTCCGTTCAGCTCAAGATCGGTATCAAGCGCAAGGTTATTCCCCTGCAAAACATGTCTAGAGGGCCAAGAGGCGTGCTTCACTATATGAATGAGTACATAGAGCTCAAGGGGAAATGGGACAACTCTCCGGGATTCGGAAGCCTTCTATCGCTCAGGCTCACCAATATATCTACATCATCGATCCGAATCACACGCTTGGTCTTCCCGACTGAAAACGGTTTGGATGACTATATCGAGGACTTCGATCCTAACAGCATCTCGTTTTTACGTAACGGCTACCAATCCTGGTCTACGGCCCGAAGCTACAAGGTCAAAGACAAGCCCCTTCGCCCATGGCTCGGCCTCGTCTCTTTGGCTTCCAGTAATATGGCAAATCTTCCATCCAACACCGCTGGAATGCTTTCATCTGAGATGTTCTCCATTATCTGCGATTTACACAAAGACGAAGACTTCCTCATCGGACAGTGCGATCCCTTCAACCAGTTTTTTTATATACGTCTGA
This sequence comes from uncultured Spirochaetales bacterium, assembly GCA_964561715.1. Lineage (GTDB taxonomy): Bacteria > Spirochaetota > Spirochaetia > SZUA-6 > CAZLRN01 > CAZLRN01. The sequence continues at coordinate 2,761 of CAZLRN010000440.1, read as the reverse complement.
ACCTATTCGAGAGCAAGGCGATCGAGAGCCATTTCGAGCTGGTCTACGATTTCGGGCGCAAGCTGATCGGCCCAGGCGAGTCCATCGATCTCGATCGAATCATCATGGCCAAAGGCGTTAGCCACACTCTCCAAGAGCAGTACTTCTCGTATATCAAAGATCGCATGAAAATCAGCATTCCAAAAGACAACATAAGGGGATGGTGCACCTGGTATTACTACTTCAACAGGATCTCCCCGAAGGACATCCTCAAAAACCTCGACGAGATCAAAAACCGGAAGCTGCTGCTGGATTTTATTCAGATCGACGACGGCTATCAAAAGAAGGTGGGAGATTGGCTTGATTTGAAGAGCGAATTCGAAGGGAAAATGCCTGTGATCTCCGAAGCGATCCGCAAGGCCGGGTATAAACCGGGTATCTGGATCGCGCCCTTTGTTGCAGAACGAAACTCGGAGCTGGCGCGGATTCACCCCGAATATCTCATGAGGAACGAATACGGCAAATCGATTGTGGCGGGGTATAACTTTTTTTGGCCCGGTCGCTGGTACTATGGTTTGGATATTACCAATCCCAGATTCGAGGAATACATTAGGAATGTCATCCGCACGGTTGTGCACGAGTGGGGATTCCCCTACCTCAAGTGTGATTTCCTCTTCGGCGGCTGTCTGCGTGGAGGTACCCACCATGACCTCTCTCTTTCTCGGGCTGAGGTGCTCAAACAAGGCATGAACATGATTCGCGAAGAGGCGGGAGAAGAGGCCTTTATCGTGGGATGCGGCATGCCTCTCTCCACCGGCATCGGAACCGTAGATGCCATGCGCGTGGGCCCTGACACAGGACCTTTCTGGAAGAAACCAGGTATGGGAATGCTGAATACCGGCGCTATCGTCGGAACTCGGAACTCTCTCCGGAATTTCATTGTTCGAAGCGCCATGCACAAGAGGTTGTGGATCAGCGATCCCGATTGCCTCATGATTCGAGACAGAAACACCCACCTCTCCGCCCATGAGAGGATCACCCAGATCAACGCCATCATCCTTTCCGGCGGGCTTCTACTCTACAGCGACGACTTTACATCCCTTCCGGAAAGAAACTTCGAAGAGATGGAAAAGATCAACGCCTTGAATGAAGAATGCTTCGACGGACTGCCTATTGCGGTGGATCTCATGGAAAAAGAAATACCTGAAATCTACTTCAACACCTCGGGATACCTTGGCATTTTCAATTTTTCCGAAGGCAGACGCGACAAGATAGTGAACATGGGAGTGCTCCCGAACGGCAATAAGCGGATCGAGCGGCTTCAAGACATCTGGAGTGGTGAGATCTTGGAGATAGGCGGCAAAGGTCAGGTAACGTTCGAGAGCATGCCAGGGCACTCCTCACGACTCTTTCGAGTCATCCGGGAGGGATAGATGTTACGCCTCATCCTAACCATTTGCATCGCGCTTCTCTTTGCTGTTACGTCGCAGGCCGACATTACTGCCGAAAACGCCTTTGACTTTCTCGTCACAGGCGAGCTGTCGGCTGCTATAATGGTGAGCCCCGATGACATTGACTGGATTGAGGACGAACGAGCAGCCAATGAGCGTGCCGAACGACTCAAGGCAGCGCTCGCGAGCGATCCCAGGGACCTGGAGGCGGCCTTCGAGCTCATCTACCTCTTTAGGCAGAGCAACAGGGATGCAGAAGCCGCAGAGATTGCGAAGCAGGTCCGCTCAGCTTTCAGGGATCGGTATAATCTGGACCGAGATGAGGCTTCTGCTACGCGTTTCGCAAAGGTCACCATTGCATCCGGGGCCAAGGAAGAATACGACACAGCCTATCAAGCTCTGCTGCCCTTTCTCGAGAGCAGCCGGGCAAGTCCGGAAACCTGCATCACCGCTATCGAAATTCGCATTGGAAAAGAGGACTACGGGCTGGCAAAGCGTATCGCAGACCTATACATCGATATCTATCCCGGGTTCGCCGAGCTGTACTACCAGAGATACCTCATCTCTCTCACAAAAAGCCTACCCAACACAATCGTCGGAACCCTTCAGGCGTCTTCAGAGAAATTTCTCAATGAGCGAAAACTATCTTCCGTGGATCCATCCAACGTGGAAGATTTTGTAGCTCAGTGTCTCGAAGACCTCGAATCGAAACTCGATACCCCGTCACTTCTCAAAGCGATCGAGCTGGAACCCTCGAACTACAAGTATAACGTCAGCGCTGGCACTTTTAGGGCATTGGCCTACTTCTTCTCCAAAGCCTTTATCATACAACTCCTCGAAAAAGATATCGAGAAAGAAGAGGTGGAGAAATTGCTCAGGCAAGCCAACCCTGAGCTGCTGACAATTCTTCGCAGGTATCTTAAACAGGCGGAAGAGAGCCGGCCAAAGCGCGATATCCAGGTCTATCTGGGCTACACCTTGGTCAACATAATTTTTGCAGAGGTCGAGGAGGTCGAGTCTTACGCACTGCAGGCTGTCGAGACGCGCCCCGATCTTCCCGAGGGATACGATGCCCTTCTCGTAAGCACCTTACTGCCCCGCTTCGCCAATGACGACGAGATCAGCCTGGAGGTAAGCGAAAAAGCTATCGAGATTTACAAGGACAAGATCGAAAACACAGCAGAGAACGCCGCCGATTACTTCGGGATCGCCGGTTTGTACTTTACGCAATACGGCAAAGTCGATAACGCCTCCAGAGAATCGGTGCTGGAGAGGAAGAAACACTACATTGACAAAACCCTGGAGATAGATGCCCTATTCTTGCCCGGACT
>CAZLRN010000439.1:0-4086 GCA_964561715.1 uncultured Spirochaetales bacterium | reverse complement strand
GCTCTATTCCTCACGTATTATTCCCTACAGAGGCTCCTGGCTCGAGTTCGAGATCGATCAGAAGAAGGAGCTTATTTACGCCAAAATAGACAGAAAGAAAAAGATACTCGCTTCGATGTTCCTCCGTGCGCTGGGATACGAATCGCGCGAAAGCATCATCGAGCTATTCTACAAGACGAAAGTCGTGAAGCTTTCTGAATCCCGAGAGGAGAAGGAGCATCTGGTCGGCGGAGTCTTTACGAAAGCCATATTTGTCGAAGAGGATGGCCATCAGAAGAAGATCTACAGGGCCGGCGACAAGATTCACCCCCATGACGTCGAAGAACTCCTGCATCGGGGAATAAAGCAGATCGAAATTATCGACGTCGATCACCCAGAATCTTTGCACTCTCCGATTTTCCTTAACTGTTTCGAGAGAGAAGAGGTCAAGCTCCTCAAGGATGATACCGATAAGGATGAGCCTACCAAGGAGGAGGCGCTTTCAAACGTCTACTCTATCATCATGCCTGGCGAGCCTATCACCCTGGAAAATGCTGAAAAAGACCTTGCTTCGATGTTCTTTTCGGCGCGTCGATACAATCTCGGTCGTGTGGGTCGGTATAAGCTCAACAAGAAGTTCGACTACGAAGAGACACTCAAAACACACACCCTTACAAAAGAGGACATCGTCAATACGATGGCTTACCTCGTCAAGGTGTATATCGGTGAGGCAAATGTCGACGACATCGATCATCTGGGCAACAGAAGGATAAGGTCTGTTGGAGAGCTTCTGGCCAATCAGCTGAAGATCGCCTTTACGCGGATGGAGCGTATTGCCAAGGAGAGGATGTCACTCAAAGAGACCGACACCATCAAGCCCCAGGATCTCATCTCCATCAAGCCGATTGTCGCTAGCCTAAAGGAGTTCTTTGGTTCGAGTCAGCTGTCTCAGTTTATGGATCAGGTCAATCCTCTTGCAGAGCTGACGCATAAGCGAAGGCTCAACGCTCTGGGACCTGGTGGGCTCTCTAGAGACAGAGCGGGTTTCGAGGTTCGAGATGTCCACTATAGCCACTACGGTCGAATGTGCCCTATCGAAACACCCGAGGGACCCAACATCGGATTGATCGTCTCCCTTGCCAACTATACCAGGGTTAACGAATACGGTTTTCTCGAAACACCTTACCGGAAAGTGACAAAGGGAAAGGTGACAGACAGCATTGAATACCTCTCGGCGATGGACGAGGAACGCCACTATATCGCACAGGCAAACACCCCGCTTAAAAATGACGGGCGATTTCTGGAGAAGCTGATCTCGGTGCGGAAGTCAGGGGACTACACGACGCGAACGGCAGGCGAGATCGCCTACATGGATGTTTCTCCTAAGCAGATCGTTTCGACATCAGCGTCGCTGATACCCTTTTTGGAGCACGATGATGCAAACCGGGCGCTCATGGGATCGAATATGCAACGCCAGGCGGTTCCGCTGCTGCAGCCGGAGCCTCCGAGAGTGGGAACCGGAATGGAGGCCAAGAGTGCGTACGATTCCGGTGTATTGGTGATAGCGAGACAGCCCGGAGTGGTAGAGCATGTTTCGTCTACTGAGATTATCGTTAAGCCGACCAATCCGAAAGACAAAAATGATCTGGATGCATACCGGCTCTTCAAATACCAGAGAACAAATCAAGATACCTGCTTCCACCAGACTCCCGTTGTGGAAGTAGGACAGAAGGTTACCAAAGGCATGGTCATCGCCGATGGGCCGGCGACCTTTAAAGGCGAGCTGGCACTTGGCCGTAACGTGTTAGTCGCTTTCATGCCCTGGAACGGCTACAACTATGAGGACGCCATCCTTGTATCGGAAAATATCGTCAAAGACGATATTTTCACCTCGATTCATATCAAGGAGTTCAGTATCGAGGTGAGAGAGACAAAGCTGGGACCCGAAAAAATCACACGGGATATTCCCAATACAAATGAGGGAGCCTTCGAAAGCCTCGACGAAGAGGGGATTGTCAGAATCGGCGGCAAGGTAACCTCGGGATCCATACTGGTCGGCAAGGTGACACCAAAATCAGAGACCGATTCTACGCCGGAGTTCAAGCTTCTCAACTCGATCTTTGGTGAGAAAGCCAAGGATGTGAGAGATACCTCGCTGAAGGTGCCTCATGGTGTCAGTGGAACTGTGATCGATATCCAGAGGCTGAAGCGATCAGAGGGTGATGATTTGAATCCGGGGGTCATTGAGGTTGTAAAGGTGCTCATTGCCACGAAGCGCAAGCTGCAGGAAGGCGATAAGATGGCAGGGCGCCACGGCAACAAGGGAGTTATTGCAAGGGTGCTTCCCGAAGAGGACATGCCCTTCATGGAGGACGGTACGAGCATCGATCTCATTCTCAATCCCCTTGGTGTTCCCTCTCGAATGAATCTGGGGCAAATCCTCGAAACAGAGCTGGGCTGGGCTGCGGTGGCTCTCGACGAGTGGTACAGCACTCCTGTCTTTCAATCGGCAACCAACGAGATGATAGAGGCAAAGCTGAATGAGGCCTCACTGCCTATCAACTCCAAGATAACACTCTATGATGGGCGAACCGGGGCACCCTTCGAAAATCCCGTTAACGTTGGATACATCTATATGTTGAAGCTTCATCATCTGGTCGATGACAAGATGCACTCGCGTTCGACAGGTCCATACTCTCTCGTCACTCAGCAACCTCTTGGCGGAAAGGCCCAATTCGGGGGCCAACGGTTGGGAGAGATGGAGGTATGGGCGCTGGAGGCGTATGGAGCCGCTAACACCCTCCAGGAGCTTCTTACAGTGAAATCGGACGATATGACCGGGCGAGCAAAGATCTATGAAAGCATCGTGAAGGGGGAGGTTGCTTCTCCCGCAGGTGTGCCCGAATCGTTCAATGTTCTTGTTCAAGAATTAAGAGGGCTGGCCTTGGATTTCTCGATTTATGACTCCAAGGGCAAGCAGATCGCTCTCACAGAGAGGGATGAGGAATTGATAACGAGGCAAGGAAGCCAATTTTAGGGAGGGAATCGTAGGATGAGAGATCTACAGGATTTTGACAATATTCTCATAAAGCTTGCTTCGCCGGAAAAAATCCGTGCCTGGTCGTACGGCGAAGTCAAGAAACCTGAGACGATCAACTATAGAACCCTCAGGCCTGAGAAAGATGGGCTTTTCTGCGAAAGGATTTTCGGGACAACCAAGGAGTGGGAGTGCTACTGCGGCAAATTCAAGTCCATTCGCTATAAGGGCGTCATATGCGATCGGTGTGGGGTCGAGGTCACTCACTTTAAGGTCAGGCGGGAGCGAATGGGCCACATCGAGCTCGCCTCACCCGTGTCCCATATCTGGTATTACAGGTCAGTTCCGTCGCGAATGGGGCTTCTCCTGGACCTCAGCATCGCTGCTCTTCGTTCCATTCTTTACTACGAGAAGTACATCGTTATCGATGCCGGAGACACGGACTTGAAAAAGATGGAGCTGCTCACCGAAGAGGAGTTCATCGAGGCCCAGGAACGCTACGGAATGACCTTTACGGCCGGAATAGGAGCTGAGGCCATCCGCACGCTTCTTCAGCAGATTGATCTCGACGAACTCAGCGCGGAGCTAAGGATCAAAATGGTCGAGAAGGGAAGGAAGGCCGACAAGCGCCTTCTCAAGCGCATTGAGATTGTGGAGAATTTTCGCGATTCGGGCAATCGACCCGAATGGATGATATTGGACGTGATCCCGGTTATCCCTCCGGAGCTCAGGCCCATGGTTCAGCTCGATGGTGGACGCTTTGCCACCTCAGATCTCAACGATCTCTACCGGCGTGTCATCAATAGAAATAACCGCCTCAAGCGACTCCAGTCTCTCAACGCTCCGGATATCATTATCAGGAACGAAAAGAGAATGCTCCAGGAGGCTGTGGATGCCCTTTTCGACAACTCGAAAAAGAAGCGGGTCGTTAAAGGAGCCTCCAACAGACCGCTTAAGTCTCTCTCGGACATGCTCAAGGGCAAGCAGGGGCGATTCAGACAGAACCTGCTGGGAAAACGGGTTGACTATTCAGGCAGATCTGTTATTGTTGTCGGGCCTGAATTGAAGCT
>CAZLRN010000438.1:0-4086 GCA_964561715.1 uncultured Spirochaetales bacterium | reverse complement strand
TAGACAGCGAACAAACGGAATGACGCGGATGCAAACTCCTGATCGAGTTTCCTCTCCGGCGAAGTGTCTCGGTAATCAAACCCATCTCCGAAGGAGTGGTTTCGGGATCGAAAAAGGGTTGAAAATTCGCAAATGTAAAGGTGGGTACCATCAAGGTGCCCAGGGGTCCTAAAACCTCTAAAAAAGCGTCGATCACAGCCTCCGAGCCGCCTTTGACGTTGCCGATGCTCCTCATTGAGCTGTGAACAAAGATATGATCTCCCTCGACCAATCCGAGTTTTACGAGATCCTGTTTTATACCCTCTTTCGTAACTTCACGAGACATGGTAATTTGATCAAGTTAATTCTTGTAGTGGCAAAAGGATATTGTATAGTAGTCTATATAATCAAAATGACAGAAAATAGCCAGCTATTCCAATATCTCTCTATTAGCAAATGGATTATATAATAATGCTTAAATGTATGCAACTACATTGCCTATTTTTATTTCGGATTCGATATATTATAATTCGATAGCTTTCCGAAAAAGGGGATGTTAACGGATGGATATCAACGAAGAAGTGCTTGTAACTCTCAGGCAGATAATCCGCGCTACGGACCTGCATTCGAGATATCTGGCGAAAGAATACGGATTGACCGGTCCCTAGCTGCTTATTTTTTTAGGTTGTCTTAGAGTTCGCTTCTTCCTCCAGCACACAGCATATCATTATGAAACGTCTCTATCTAGCAAACTTTTGGCCTGAAATGATATCTGAGAGGGGGCTCAATATCTTTAATACCCATGATTGGGAAGTGAGTGGTAACTGGATAGATCAAAAAGAGCCAACAGATGCGTACGATGTTATGCTCATGGCGCCTGCTGATTTTAACAACGCCGTCTACTTTTATCCACAAGACTTTTCCTCTGCAAAGACCTACCCGTATCTTCTCTTTCCGGACAGACTCATTGGATGGGATTATGGCAGGAGGAAATATCTCTTCAAGCCAATCAGGAAGAATGAGATTCTCTTTGAGAGATCTCAGCTGCCTGTTCTGAGCCACAGTTATTTCACCCTGGCTCTGAACCGCGTGACATACTCTCAGATTGGAGATGCTCGTGTTACATACCTTCCTATAGATTTTGAGACTATAAGGAGTATCTCCAGGGTAAAAAATGCGCGATTAAAAGTGCTATGGAACAACATGTGGAGATCAGACAAAGGGGTTATTGAAGCCTTTAAAATAATAAACATGCTTTCCGAGAGATACCCTACCGTAGATTTTTACATTGGGCAGAATGAGGAATGGGGGATTCATCCCGATAAAGAGAAGATCAAACAAGCGGTGACACCTATTCTGAATCAACTTAGAAAAAAAGATAATATCTTCTTCACTTCAAAGCTCAAGAGACAAAGAGATTATTTCGTTTTTCTCAGACAGTTTGATATTGCTTTCAGTTGTTCCTATCACGAAGGCTTTGGCTTGGGCATGTTGGAGCAAGGGGCAGCTGGAATAGCATGTGTTGTACCAAACAGGGAATGCTATCCGGAGATATTCCAGGGAGCTCTTTTAGCTGTTCCTTATCGAATCGATCAGTATATCGCTACTCTTATAGAGAGTCATCATTTCAGAGAGACTGTCTCGGAGTCTTGCCAGGAGTGGGCTAGTAGATACGATATCGGGAAGTGGGTGGCCTGCATGTTGCGTCTTTTTTGAGAAGCATTAAGAAGAAGATCACAAAACGAAATGAGAATTGCCAAGCTGACCTACTCCTTGTTGTTGCAGAATGATATTGTGTAGTACTTTGGATGATTGGAGCAGTCGCTACAACTGACTATCCGATAGCTCTATTGCCGTAAATGGTTGGTATACTATAACCTGGCGTTGTGCAACATGGCGTTGTGCAACAACATCGATGAATTTTGTTCCGGATCCGATATAAATTATTTCGTTCTCTTTTCTTAAGGGAGTCTCGACGGATGGATATCAACGAAGAAGTGCTTGTAACTCTCAGGCAGATAATCCGCGCTACGGACCTGCATTCGAGATATCTGGCCAAAGAATTCGGATTGACAGGCCCCCAGTTGCTTATTCTTTTCAGGCTGTCTCATAGTGATCCGATATCGGTCGGCGAAATTGCCAAAGATGTGAGTCTTAGCCAGGCGACCGTTACAGATATTCTCGACCGCCTTGCCCTCAAGGGATTGATTCGCAGGGAGAGAAGCTCGGAAGACAAGCGGCGTACGACTGTTAGACTGACAGAACAGGGAGCGGATGTTCTTAAGAACAAGCCTTCTCTGTTGCAGGAAGAGTTTCTAAACCGTTTCATTGCGTTGGAGGAGTGGGAGCAGAGCTCGATTCTCTCTTCTCTGCAGCGAGTTGCAGCCATGATGAGAGCCGACGTCATAACCGCCTCTCCTGTTCTCTCTGCGGGTCCGATTCCCAAAACAGACGAGAAGGAAGAGCGGTTTATGAGCATGGACGGCACGAGCGATAATGAGGCCTGATCAGACAGAAAAGGGGAATTGATGCACAGTCCTCAGCGGCCAAACTTACTATTCATCTTTACAGATGAGCAGAGGCAGGATACCCTCGGCGTCTACGGAAAGCGGCTGATCAAGACGCCCAACCTCGATGCCCTGCAGGAGCTGGGGCTGTCAGAGAAGACCGTCACGGTCTTTGCCAGCGATCACGGCGACATGATGGGAAGCCGCGGTCTGGCGATAAAGGGAGGCCATATGTATGAAGAGACGTTCAAGGTCCCGCTCTTCCTTCGCATCCCGGGGCTATTCGGCGCCGTTGGGCACATCCGGCAGCCGGTCAGCCAGATCGACCTAATCCCGACCCTCTCGACATTCTGGCCCAGCCCTCCCATTCCCAGCTTCAGGGCGAGAGCTGGCTTCCAGCCATCGAAGGCAAAAGCCGCGGAGCGATGACCCTGTCGTAGAGGAGTGGAAGGGTGAGAATGGTGATCGCTGGATCGGATACAGGGAAAGGAGATCAGAACGGTGCTATCACCAGACGGTTGGAAACTAAATCTTCACGAAACCGGTGAGCACGAACTGTACAACCTGAGTACCGATCCAGAAGAGCGGGAGAACCTTTATCGAGATAATAAAAGCAAGGGCAGGGTGAAGAAACTCTGGGAGTTTCTTCACCAGTGGCAGATCAAAACCAAGAATGATGTAGCTTTCTAGGAGGGTTTCCTGGCTGAGACGCTGGCGCTCAGGATGGTCTGCTGCGCCTTCTTGCCGGCTGTATCGCTCTCGTCGAAGCTCAGCTTATAGGGTTTTTCCGTTTCGACACGTACGTCCTGGAATCCCGCTTCTCGAATCGTTTTCAGGTAGTCATCCCGCTGGAGGGCGCCGGAAACACAGGCTGAATAGGCTTGCACCGATTCTTTGACCTCCTTCGGGAGCTCCTCGAGCAGGACGATATCCGAAACCATGAGCTTGCCTCCGGGCTTGAGGGTTCTGAAAGCCTCTTCGAAGACCCGCCTTTTATTTACGGAGAGGTTGATCACACAGTTGGAGATGATGAGGTCTACGGTAGAGTCCGCCACGGGCAGGTTTTCGATCTCTCCCAATCGGAACTCGACATTGGAGTATCCGCCTCTCTCAGCGTTTTCTCTCGCCTTTTCTAACATTGCCGGCGTCATATCGACTCCGATCACCCTTCCTGATCCGCCGGCTTTCTTTGCGGCTAGAAAGCAGTCGATGCCTCCTCCGGAGCCGAGATCCAGTACTGTGTCGCCCTCTTTGATAGAGGCAAAGGCAAGGGGATTTCCGCAGCCCAGCCCCATATCCGATCCTTCGGGAATGGCGCTCATATCATCGGCGGTGTATCCCACCGACAGGCTCTTGCTGTCGGCTTCTCCAGCGGATCCGCAACACGAGCTCTCCGCTCTGCTCGGCGAGCAGCATGAGCCCCCGCGTTGTGCGATGGCTCCATAATGCTCTCTAACGGCTTCTCGGATTTCTTTCTCTTTCATGCTTGACTCCCTGTTAGGTTTGTTCAATTGGACTGAGGTCCTGCAGCATGGGGCCCAGGAGCCCCCTCACCAATCCACCCAACTGATCCGCCTTGATGAGAGAGATGCAGCAGATT
>CAZLRN010000437.1:0-4098 GCA_964561715.1 uncultured Spirochaetales bacterium | reverse complement strand
AGACCTTTTTTTCCTAAAAATCAATGACTAAAAACCTATTCTGACATTCCCACCCTATCAATGATCGTCCTTGACTGGGGAAAGATCTGTATTTATAATAGCGTGAATTTCAACAAATATGGCGATGTTGTTATAGGATCGCCAGGAAAGGGGGGTAATTCATCGTCCGATCTACACGAAATCCTATGCAGAATATCTTTGAGGAGGAAAAATGAAAAAAGGAATTATAGGATTGATTGTTATGTTCTTGCTGTTTGTCTTCCTGGGGGGCGACCTTTTCGCCGGTGGAAAGCAAGAAGTCGGAAAGGCAAAGGGCCCAGTAACGGTGACCTTTTGGAACGGCTTTACTGCGGCAGACGGAGATGCTCTCAGAGAAATCGTAAAGGAATGGAATGCGGAGAATCCAAATATCCAGATCGAGATGTCCATCATTGTCTGGTCGACATTCTACGACAAGCTGACAGCTTCGGCGGCGGCAGGAAGAGGTCCGGATATGGCCGCTCTGCACTATGAAAGACTCGTTGAGTACGCATCCCGCGGAGTTCTTCTCCCAATGGATGAGTATTTAGCTGAGGCCGGGTTTAAGGACGAAGATTTCGTGCAGATACCGTGGAAAGGAGGCATCTACGAGGGAAAACGCTATGCAGTTGCTCTCGATTGGATGCCCTTGATTGGACTTTACTACAATAAAGGTCACTACAGGGAAGCCGGCCTGGATCCCGAGGCTCCTCCAGCCGATGGCATAACCTTTGTCGAGTACAGCAAAAAGCTGACAACAGGGGACCGCTGAGGCTACATGGTAAGCAGAAGTACGCCTTTGGCCCGCCTCTTTTTGAGTATCATCTACCAGAACAAAAGCACACTGATCAGTAAGGACATGAAGAAGTCCCTGATCAACGCCCCCGAAGCGGTTGATGCGGCACAAATCATCGCCGATACGATCCACAAGTACAAGATCGCTCCGCTGGAAACAGCGCCCAACGAGGAGAACGCTGCAATGAAGGCGGGCAAGCTATCTCATGTGCTCCACCACCTGGCCATGAGTAACGATTTCGGCGCACAGAAGGACCTCGATCTCGGATATGCTGCCATTCCTGTTTTCGGTAAGACCCAAGCCGTGTTTCCGAACAGTCATCAGCTGGTTTTGCCGAAACCCAAAGAGATCGATCGGGGGAAGATAAGCGCTGCCATGGAGTTCATAAAATGGCTTCTCATGGAGAAGGGAATTGACTGGGCCAAGGCGGGGCAGCTTGCCATAAGAAAGAAAATTCTCGAATCAGCGGAGTTTATGGCTCTGCCTTTTCATGCGAATCAGGTGGCAATGCAGCCTTATTTGCGATATCCACCGCAAACAACAAAGTGGGGTGAGGTCTACGCCAGAATTCATCCAAACGTAGAAAAGGTGGTCCTTGGTATCGAATCGGCTCAGAACGCCATGAATAACGCTGCAAAAGAGCAGGATGCTATCCTGAGCAAGTAGGCATAACGCTAATGGAGGGAGAGAGATTCTCTCCCTCCTTTTATTTAAGCGTATGAAAAGTCGCAAGCTTTCATCTGTCATCGAGTCTTATCTCTTTTTGCTTCCCTTCGGCATTCCCTTTTTGGCCTTTCTTCTCTTTCCCGTATTGTTTGGTCTGTTTATCAGCTTTCATCAGTGGGATTTCCTTGCGGATTCGAAGCCCTTTGTTGGGATCAAAAATTACCTGGACCTGTTGAGCGACCAGCTCTTTCTTCTCAGTCTCAAGAATACGGTTTACTTCGTGGTTCTAACAGCTCCTGCACTGATCATTCTGGGAATGCTTTTTGCTCTTCTTCTGAATACCAACATAAAAGCGAAGAGTTTCTTTCGAGGTGCCATCTTCTCAGCATATCTGCTACCTGTGAGTGTCGTGGCGGTGATATGGGGTTGGATGCTGCAGACCAAGATGGGGCTTCTTAATTTTTATATTCACAAGCTCGGAATCACGCATATACCGTGGTTGAGCTCTGTGTATTGGAGCATGCCTGCCATCTCCTTAACGACGGTTTGGTGGACAGTGGGTTTCAGCATGGTCATCTTTCTGGCCGGCCTTCAGGAAATTCCGGATCAACTCTATGAGGCAGCCAAGATAGACGGCGCGGGAATTCTGCAACAGTTTCGATTCATAACGCTCCCTCTTCTCGGCTCCAGCACTTTATTTGTCGCAGTCATTACGGTTGTCAGGTCATTTCAGGTTTTCGGACAGGTGTACATCATGACTCTGGGTGGACCGGCGGACAGCACCCGGGTCATCGTTCAACAGGTCTATGAAACCGGGTTCCAGTACTTCAGAATGGGTTCAGCATCCGCCCAGGCCTTCGTGTTGCTCTTGATACTGGCTATACTGACCTTTATTCAGTTTAAAATCGGACGCAGAAAGTATTAGGCATTATGTTAACGCATGCCTTAAAAAGAATTTCTATTGCCAGAGTCATTTTATATCTGATTCTAGCCATCATCGCTTTGCTGTGGATGACTCCAATTCTGTGGGCTTTGGCAACTTCCTTCAAACAGGAATCTACCCTTTTTCGAATGCCCATCGAGTGGATTCCGGACCCCTTTACACTGGAGAACTACATATTCATACTGACAACCCCTGATCTCCCCATCCTGCGGTGGTACTTCAACAGCATATTCACCGCTTCGATGACTACGATTGTGGTGCTCATAACCAACTCCTTTGCCGCCTTTGCCTTCGCCCGCAAAGAGTTCCCGGGAAGAAACATTCTGTTTGCTGTGGTAATTGCTACAATGCTGATACCGGGCCATATCTTGCTGGTACCGCTATACCTACTCATGGATAAACTCGATTTCATCGACACCTATATAGGCTTAATGGTGCCCGTCGCTACCAGCGCTTTCGGTGTTTTTCTGCTCAGACAGTTTTTCCTGACCTTTCCCAGCGACCTGGAAGATGCCGCGAGGATCGACGGTTTGGGATCACTGGGAATACTTATAAGGATCATCATACCGAATTCCGTTCCCGCCCTATCGGCTCTCTCCATATTCACCTTTCTCAGCAACTGGAATGCCTTTATCTGGCCTTTGGTCATCACAAACTCACTATTCATGAAGACTATACCTATCGGATTGGCTGTCTTTCAGAACGAGTATCACATTCAGTATCATCTCGTGATGGGTGCGGCCATGATCGCGGCTCTTCCGCTTCTTGTTGTTTTCTATTTCTTTCAGACGAGATTCATACAGGGAATAACACTGACCGGTCTGAAAGGCTGAAGTTCCGTATTTGTTGGTACACTCATTACCCGTACAAATTGGAATCTTGGTGCGATTTTTCCGATAGGCTCTATGGAAAATATGCACCGGGAGGAGCACACTTGTGTTCGCTGCAATCGAATCGTACAATTCGGGTGGTCGAGTTGTGGTCGACAAAGTCTAGATGCAAGTAGGGGTGTTGACATGGATGCTTTCAGAGAAGAACAGGGAAAGCTGTTGTGGCAGGATGACAGGCACATCCTCGAGCTACAGGGTTGTGGGCGCGATGCGATTCGGATCCGCGCAACGATGAACGGCGATTTCAAGGATGTTCCGGGAGCTCTCCTGGAAGATTTGGGATCGAACGCCAAAGTGGAGATCGCCGGAGAAGAAGCGTCCATAAAAAACGGCCTGATCGAAGCCCGGGTGACGGGATATGGCCGGATCCGATTTTTCAAGACTGGACACTCGGTACCCCTGTTGGAAGAGGCGGACTGGAGGCCGGAGCACATCGTGCTCTACCCTCTGGGAAGGGAATTCCGATCCCTCGACAGCGATCTCTATCGCGTCCAGACCAGCTTTCTGGCTCAGGAGGGAGAGCGGTTCTACGGCCTCGGACAGCATCGCCACGGTCTGCTGGATCAGAAGGGTGCGGTGGTCGAGCTCTTTCAGAGAAACGCCGAGGTCTCGATCCCCTTTCTCATCTCTTCGAAGGGATACGGATTTCTGTGGAATAATCCTGCGGTTGGCCGCGTAGAGTTGGGCACCAACGGAACCCGCTGGGTTGCCGATACGACAAAACAGCTGGACTACGTTGTTGTGACTGGCAAGAGCTATCCTGAGATCATGGAACGGTATACGGA
>CAZLRN010000436.1:0-4114 GCA_964561715.1 uncultured Spirochaetales bacterium | reverse complement strand
TATTGCGTGCACAAAGCCCCCGTTATATTATGGGCCATGAAATCCTTCACATATCATGCGCCCGATTCTTTGAGCGAGGCCTTGACCCTGCTATCAGAAGAAGCCCCCCCGTCGCGCCTTCTCGCCGGAGGCACAGACCTTGTCGTGCAGATGAGAAGAGGCCTTCACCTCTGCGACCGCATCATCGATGTCAAACACATCCCGGATCTCAGCCATCTCAGCTACAGCCCCTCAGAGGGATTACAAATCGGAGCTGCGGTAAGTTGCTCACAGCTCCGTGGGTTCCTGAATATCAAGAAGCACTACGCCGCCCTTTTCGATGCAGTTTCCCTTATCGGGGGCACGGGTATTCAGAACCGCGCCACTCTCGGGGGGAATCTCTGCAATGCAGCGCCAAGTGCAGACACGATCCCTGCAATGATCGTTCTCAAGGCCAGCTGCACGATCGGCGGTTTGCAGGGAAGGCGCACGATTGCCGTTGAGGAGTTTTGTACAGGTCCGGGAGAAACCGTTCTCGACGGATCGGAGATTCTAATCTCAATCCACTTGCCTCCACCCCAACGTCGTTCCGGAGGCAGCTATCTGCGGTTTATCCCGAGATCCGAAATGGACATTGCCGTTGCCGGAGCCGGCGCCTGGGTAAAGCTCGAAGGAAACGGTAAGAGCCCTCATCGGGAGAGGATTGCCGAAGCTCGCATCGCTTTGGGTGGAGTAGCCCCGACGCCACTTTTTGTGCAAAGGGCCGGAGAGGCTTTGATTGGAGAATCGCCCGACGAAGCCTCCTTCGAGAAGGCAGCCGACATCGCTCAGGCTGCTGTTCGTCCTATCTCCGATTCCCGCGGGACCGCGGCGCAGAGGCGCCACCTTGCAAGGATTCTCGCAAAGAGAGCTCTCCGTGTAGCTGTGGAGAGGGCTCGAGCGGGAGATGCGCCAGGCCGATCGGCTGAGGAGGGTGCATGATGTCTGATAAGGTAACGGTCACCGCCCGAATCAACGGTCAGGACACGCAGTTTCTCTGCGAGCCTCGGCAGAGCCTCTTAGAGTGCCTGAGGGATGTGCTCGGTTTGACGGGAACGAAAGAGGGCTGCAATGACGGAAACTGCGGCGCCTGCAGCGTACTGCTGGATGGGCAGTTGGTGAACTCCTGTCTGGTGCTCGGCGTGGAAATCGAAGGAAGAGAGATCACAACGGTGGAGGGCCTTGCCAAAGGCAGACAGCTCCACCCGATCCAGCAGGCCTTCATCGACGAGGATGCCCTGCAGTGCGGCTACTGCACGCCGGGTCTACTCCTCGCCGCCAAAGCCCTGTTGGATCGTGAGCCGGATCCCTCCGAGCGCCGTATTCGCGAGTGGCTGGCGGGAAATCTCTGCCGCTGCACGGGATACGACAGAATCGTCCGAGCAGTGCGGACCGCTTCTAAGCGGCTGAGAAAGCTCGGCTCCAGCGAACCTGCCGCACCCGCAGAGACAGAGCAAGGGCCTCCAGCGCCGAGCGCGGGCAGAGTAATCGGCAACCGGCCCCGTCGGTACGATGCGCCGGACAAGGTCGTGGGCCGCGCCATCTTCGGGGCCGATGTCAGGCTGCCGGGAATCCTGTACGCCAAGGTTCTCCGCAGCCCCCACGCCCATGCCCGGATCAGATCCATCGATACGAGCCGCGCCGAAGCCCTCGAGGGGGTTCACGCGGTGGTGACAGGGAAGGATCTTCCCACCCTCGAGGATTACACGGCTGCGATGGGAAAATCCGCCTTGAGCTTCAAGTACCTCAGAGACAACAATCTGGCCGGCGGAAAGGCTCTCTATGTGGGACACGCCGTGGCAGCCGTCGCAGCGATATCACCCCACGTAGCGGAGGAAGCCCTGTCCTACATTGACGTCGATTACGAGAGACTTCCCGCAGTTGTGGACGTCCTAGAGGCAGCGCAGCAATCGGCCCCTCTGCTGCACGAAGATATCGTGACGCAATCGCTTGCCAAGAAGGAGTCCGGCGCATCTCCCAGCAACGTAGCTAGACATGTTCAGCATGTCATCGGGAATCCCGAGAAGGAGCTCGACCAGGCCGATGTGGTCGTGGAACACGAGTTTCGCACCGCCACTGTGCATCAGGGCTACATCGAGCCTCAAACTGCCACAGCTGTCTGGAGCTCCGATGACTTCCTGACCGTCTATTCCAGCACTCAGGGAGGTTTTGCGCTCAGGGAACAGCTCGCCGGAACCCTGATCCACCCCCTCTCTAAAATCCGGGTCGTACCTGCCGAAGTAGGCGGCGCTTTCGGAGGCAAGATCACAGGTTTCGTGGAAACCACCGCCTCCGTGCTGTCGCGCAAGGCGGGACGCCCCGTCAAGCTTTCCATGGACCGAAGCGAGGTCTTCACCTCCACTGGCCCGAGCGCGGGTACCGTCATCAGAGCAAAGGTGGGAGCCAACAAGAGCGGCCTGATCACCTCTGCCATCGCCGAGCTCTACTACGAAGCCGGCGCCTTTCCCAGCTCGGCGCTCAACAATGGCGTGAATCATATTTTCGCCTGCTATGACATTCCCAACGCCCGGGTCGACGGCTACGAGGTTGTCGTGAATAAGCCCAAGTCGAGAGCCTACCGCGCGCCAGGGGTCACTCCGGTGAACTTCGCCATCGAACAGCTGATTGACGAACTGGCAGAGCGCATCGAAATGGACCCTTTGGAGTTTCGACTCAGGAACTCCGCCAGGGAGGGCACGAGGCGCGTCGACGGGAGGCTTCACACGGAAATCGGCAGCCTGCAGGTTCTGGAAGCGGCCAAGGAGCACGCCCATTACTCCACGCCGCTCGAAGGGCCGAATCGTGGCAGAGGCGTAGCCTTCGGCTTCTGGCACAATGGGGGAGCCCGATCCAGCTGCACAATCAGCGTCAATCCCGACGGCACAGTCAACCTCATAACAGGTTCGGTGGATCTGACCGGCACGCGCACCAGTCTTGCCATGCAGGCTGCAGAAACGCTGGGGATCGAGCTGCAACAGGTACGCCCCAGCGTCGCAGACACCGACTCCGTGGGCTACACCAACGTCACCGCAGGAAGCCGCACGACAGCGACAACGGGACGAGCCGTTGTGAAAGCTGCGAAAGAGGTTGTCGAACAGATGCGCCATCGAGCCGCAATTCTCTGGCAGGTCTCTCCGGAAAGCATTAATTTCAACGCGGGAGTATTTTCGAACAACGGAAACCAAATAAGTTTTACCGATCTGGCTTGCCGGCTCTTCCAGACAGGGGGCCCCGTTTCGGCTGTCGGCGTCGTGCAGCTCAGCGAATGGGGTGCCTCCTTAGGCGCTCATATCGCTGACGTGGAGGTCGATCCTGAGACGGGCAAGGTGACCGTCCTGAGATACACGGTGGTTCAGGACGTGGGTCGCGCGATTCACCCCGGTCAAGTGGAGGGCCAGATGCAGGGCGGTGCGACCCAGGGCATTGGCTGGGCACTCTACGAGGGGTACCACTACGACAGCGAGGGCAACCTGCTCAATCCCACCCTGCTCGATTACAGGCTTCCTACAATCCTGGATGTTCCTCCCATTGACGCAGTCATCGTGGAAGTCCCCTATCCCAAACATCCCTACGGGGTGAGGGGCGTCGGCGAGACGCCGATCGTTCCGCCTCCGGCTGCCCTGGCCAACGCCATCCACCGGGCGATAGGTGCGAGGGTGTTCAGGCTTCCCATGTCTCCGGCGCGTATTCTCGAAGCTACCGGAACAATCCAACAGGAATCATCCTAGCGACCGTGGCCACTGTTTGGATTCCCTCCCTGCTGAGAGATTTCACCGACGGACGGGAACAGGTCAGCGTAGAAGGTTCGACGGTAGGAGAGATCATAGCTACGCTGGATAAAGCGCACCCTGGGATCGCAGAGCGACTCTGTGAGGGAGACCGGATCCGCCCTTCTATGCAGGTCTCAGTGGATGGCCATCTGGCCCAGTTGGGATTCGCGGAGCCCGTTAAAGAGACGAGTGAGGTTCACTTCATTGCTGCTGTATCCGGTGGCTAGCTACGGCGTTTGGAGGGCTCCACCGCCCAGTGTATTCTCGCCAGACTACTTCATTTTCATCAGCACTATGCCGAGAACTGCAGCGACCAATCCGACAAC
>CAZLRN010000435.1:0-4144 GCA_964561715.1 uncultured Spirochaetales bacterium | reverse complement strand
GGTTGCTCTAAGGCATTCGCATCCTCTAAAAGCCGTCGAGCCTCTTCGAGGGTCTGCGCCTCGTTGCTCTCACTTCGCTCCTTGAGGAGCACAAAGTGGAGGATTCCCCGTTTTTGAGGAACAAAATTGAAGATATACACCCCCGAGGTCAACTCGAAGGGCAGCTCCGGAGATTGGAGCTCGGGGATGCGATCGGAGTATCGAAAGGCGTATTCAAAGGGGATAAACCTGTAGTGGGCCGAGGCGCCTGCCTCCGGATTTTCGAACACGCGATAGGTGCCGGGTTCGATGACGGTGAGGTAGACGTTGCTCTCTTCCAAAACATTGATCCGGCGTACAATGGGATTGTCGGGTCCTATTCGGAGGGCTGGCGTTTTTTTTATGGAATAGGAGTCGAAATCGAAGAGAAGGGGCGTGAGGTCGATGGCATCGCGCCCCTCGACCGAGTCAATGCTCGAAATCCAGAACGACTCCGTTGAACTTCCCGTTTGGGGCACCAGGTGGGCGGGCTCAGCCGCCCGCGCCGAGCCCGGCCGGCGCACCGGGAACTCATAGCTCAAGGCGCTGATAAAAAAGCCGAGCTCCAGCTCTGAGCCTGGCTCTCCCTCGACCACCAGCCACTGCTTTTCCCCGCTCTGATTTCCTCGGATGACACACCAGGGATCCTTGGACTGGCGAGTAATCCGGGCTTCTCTTCCCGCAGTGTATCGGCTTTTTCCAATTCTGTAGGAGGAAGTCTTGAGTTGGGCCGGTTGCAGTTCTTCCCGGGAAAGCTGAAAGTAATCCGTTTTGGAGGATACCCAGAAAACCTCGCTGCCGAAGGGAGAGATACTGATTTTTTTGATACCCGAGTCGCCTAGATACGGAGCTCCCCGGCGAATGAGAAGGGGTTGCTGGCCGGTGTCATTGGCCCAGGATCGGCTTTTTCCGCCGTAACAGACGAGCAGGTAGTGACCCTCCCGAAGAGACTGGCTTATCTCGATGTGGTTCATTGGCTGTCCTGACCGTGGCTCTCTCGTGCTGGTTATCAGGTTCACCGCTTCGATCCATTCACCCTCGCGCCAAAGCCTGCAGCCTGTAAAGTTTCGGCCCATCACCTCGAGATGGAGAGGGTCTTTTTCTGGAATGTAGACCCAGTAGGAGCGCTGCTCCAAATCCCCCAGTGATGTGGTGACAGTCTCTCCGTCGAGAAGAAAGGGCAGATCCCTGCGAGAGGTCGCCGGTTGTTTCTCTTCGAATCTGTGTACCTTCAGATTGACTTCGCCTCGGCTGTTAGTGTCCGGGAGAAGCCTGATCTTGTACTCCCCTTCGTCCAGCAGGATATCGATTCTGCCGTCCTGCGTCCCCGGCTGCCCGTCTCTGGACATCACTCCGGCCATACGATCCACGACTTCAATGCCCGTTCCCGTGGGGCTCTCGGCTTGAATGCTGTACTGTCCCTTTACAGGGATGCGTAGAATTGTCTCCTCTCTTTCCGCCGAAGTGGAAGCAAAATCGAAGGAGCTCCTCTCGAGGAGGGAAACGCCTCCTCCCGGCAGAATCGGTTGTGCCGCCAGATGGAGCGGAAGGAGTATTATTACCAGAAATGTAAAGCGGGCGAACAGGCAGGCAAAAGGCGCTTTGAAGATCATTTTACTTACTTGTAGAGAAAAGTGGAGGATGGAGAATTCTACAGCCCCGTGTGTGAAATGTCAAATCCATGGTCGCTCTTTATTGAAATTAGGTGTACATTCAATATATGGCAGCTATTGATGATCGAGAGGTTCTCGAAGCGGTCAAGAGACTGGCTGAGCATTTTCAGTCCAATGTGAACAATCGATTTCTTCGAGATATTCTGATTCAGCTCGATGTATCGGACAGCGATTGGCGAATGATCGAACGAATGACCTCCCCACGGCAGATAGACGACATGCAGGGCTACGGAGTTGAGCAATTGTACGACGGCATTGTTGCCCTGGCTCATTTTGTTTATGCCGCCCGGAGAGAGGCGCTGCCGGCTATAGCCAAGTTCAACCCTCCTGGCGCTTCTCCCATTGCGAAAATGGCGATCAAGACCTTTCCGGCCAACCTGGATACTCTCTCGAAGATGGTGCTCGACCTCTACAGAAGGGTGCGCGATCAGGCCGGTGAGGTCACGTCGGGCCAGCATTTTGAAGAGTTGGACCGCTTGGAACACTACCTGAACAGCTAAGGCTGCGCCCCTTCGATCTACCAAGTTTGCCTTTTCTCTCCTGCAACCGTCGTGGCTCATGCTTGTCTAACCTTAGGAGGGGTGTGGCCGGCGAGGTGGGGCTGCCCAGGTGAGGCGTGGGCGGCTGAGCCCGGCGAGGTGGGGCCAGCTAGCGCTCTTCTTTCATTCGGTTTGACTTCGACCCTATTATTAGGTATTATCAGGTGGTGTTTTCCTTCCTGTCTGCGAATCCAGCGATAACAGGTTTAGGTTGACTCCGGAGGTGTGATGCAGGAAATAAGGTTCCACGGGAGAGGTGGTCAGGGAACCGTCGTGGCCTCTAAAGTCCTCGCCGTGGCAATAGCCATGGAGGGAAAGCACATCCAGGCCTTTCCCGAGTTCGGTGTAGAGAGGCGAGGCGCTCCCGTTGCAGCATTTTTGAGGATCAACGAGGGCGAAATCTACCAAAAATCGAGGATATACGAACCCGATCACATCGTGATTCTCGATCCCACACTCATGGGAAGCGTCAATGTAACAGATGGGCTCAAAGATGGCGGGTGGATTATCGTCAACACGGAGCGCTCCCCGGAGACCGTCCCCATCAACGGCAACTTCAGAATCGCAACCGTCGACGCCTATAGGATCGCTGTCAAGCACGGGGTAGGTTCCAAAACCGCTCCGATCGTCAATACCGCTATTTTGGGTGCCGTTAATCGGGTGCTCAAGCTGTGCACCGCGGAGTCTCTGGCCGAGGCGATTCGCAGATCGGTGCCCATGAAGCCGAAGGAAAACATCGCAGCGGCGACCGACTCTTACGAAATGGTAAGCGGAGCAGACGAATGAAACTGAAGAACAACGAGCGAAACAAGAAATTCGTATACGATTCGGCCGCCAGCATGCCCCCCATGGCAGTCTCCTTCTCCGACATGACTTACAACAAAACGGGTTCCTGGCGTAGCGTTAAGCCCGTGATCGATTACGAAAAGTGCGTGTACTGCATGAACTGCTGGATGTACTGCCCCGAACCGGCCATCTCTCTGGAGCCTGTCACGATCAAGGGAAAAGAAAGAGAGAAACCCATTGTCGATTACGAGTACTGCAAGGGGTGTGGAATCTGCTGGACGGAATGTCCAGCTGACGCGATAGCCGTGGCGGAAGAGGAAAAATGAGACAAGTTTTAATGGGAAATCACGCCATCTCTTGGGGTGCCACGCTTTCCCGGGTCCAGGTCATTGCCGCTTATCCGATCACACCGCAAACTCAGGTCGTCGAGCTGCTCTCCGAGATCTGCGCGGACGAAAGGCTAAATGCCCAGTTTCTCAAGGTCGAGTCCGAGCATTCAGCCATGTCCGCCTGCATCGGCGCCTCCGCTGCGGGGGCCAGGGCTTTCACGGCTACATCTGCTCAGGGACTTGCTTACATGCACGAGATGCTGCACTGGGCGGTCGGAGCCCGGACGCCTGTTGTGCTGGCCAACATCAATCGTGCCATGGCGCCTCCCTGGACCATTTGGACCGATCAGGACGATTCTCTCTAACAGCGGGACACGGGATGCATGAAGATCTACTGCCAGAACAATCAAGAGGTTCTGGACTCTATTATTCAAGCCTACAAGGTTTCGGAGGCTGTGTTGATTCCCACCATGGTCGTGCTCGATGCCTTTGTGCTGTCTCACACCCTCGAGACGGTGGAGATTCCCGAACAGGACAAGGTCGACGAGTACCTGCCTCCCTTTGCCCCTCAGTACAGGCTCGAACCAGGCAAGCCGCAGACCTTCGGAGGCCTGACGGCGCCGGACGAATACTTCGAATTGAGGTACAATATCCAGAAGTCCATCCAGGAATCCAAAGCGCTATGGGAAGAGACGGGAAGGGAGTTCGGTGAGCACTTCGGACGGGAGTACGGGCTGGTGGAAACCTACAGAACCGAGGATGCCGAGACGCTGGTCGTTGCCAGCGCCACCATCGCCAG
>CAZLRN010000434.1:0-4146 GCA_964561715.1 uncultured Spirochaetales bacterium | reverse complement strand
AATCGGTCCCTCTCTGTATTTTTGTCCCTCTCTGTTTGCTAGTATAAGTATCGGCGAAGGGGCGCGTTTCGCGCATAACTCAGGGGAGCTGTTCGTAGAAGGAGAGAATCGACGGGATCCTACGCCTTACCCCAGGAAAATCCAGCGGGCGATAGGAATGGATATTTTCGTTGTTCCTGTAAACAGTGATCTCGTAGGGCTGCTTCAAGATTTCTGTGAAGTGATACCAGGTCACGAGCTCGGCCAGGTCTTCGGCCCAGTTCATGCTGGCGTAGAGCGAAACAAAGGCTGAGCGAGAAAGCCCTTCGTAGATGGAGAAGATATCCTCGGTCTGCAGCTTTGGCCCTTGATCGAGCCCGTAAAAACTCACCTTCTGGCGTTGGTCGAATTCGTAGAGCTCGAGGGGCTCGTTGAAACTCTTCCACACCGGGGCTGTAAATGGGGTGGATTCCAGATCTGTGGCCAAACCCAGCTTCTTCATTACCGGGTGCACATAGGGAGTCAGGTTTTCGATGTAGTCGACGGCGTGTGTCAGCTCATGGAGCAGAATGTACATGAGTCCCGAGTACTCCTCGCCGCAGTTTATCTCGACGCGATCGGCCCCCTTGGTGCTCCCATGGCCGAAGCAGGTCGATTCACGATAGGTGACCCATTCCGATATACCGCTTTTCAAGGTAGCCGGATGGAAGATCGCGTAGAGGTAGATTTCGTTGTTGTCATCCAGAATGAAATCCATGGCGCCGCTGCCGATAAAATTGTTCATGAAGTAGATTGCTATGAGACGCTCTTTGCAGACGGATCTGTGCAGCGGAGGCAGAAGAGAGATATAGCTCTCTATCATTTGGAGCTCGCGAGGAGTCGGGGTGTAAGACGAGTAGTTTTCCGCGCGATCCCACTTTTTCCACATCGAAAGGGTGGCGTCGGGCATCGGCTTGACCCGGGAGGCTAGATCGCTTAGCAGATCATATTCGTAATTCGAAAGCAGCTTGGCAGGATCGGACCTGATTTTTTCTAGGGTGATCTCCGGCTCGGATCCTTTGCCGCAACTGCTGAGAAGAAGCAACAGACCGGCGAGGAGCATCATTGCGCGAGGATTGCTCAAGCTGCTCTTACGCATATCATTGACCGGAGTACTTCGATAGGAGGCTGTCTTTGATTTTTTTGAGCTTGCTCGAAAGAGAGATCTTGTAGACGTGAGGATTCTTCAGGCGTTTGTAGGTTGAATCGAGCTCACTCAGGTTGTCTTTCATCCGCTTCTGGATGGATCTGAGATCCGGCAAAGGGGAGACGGTCTGTCCCTCCTTCATTTTTAAAGAAAGCAGAGGCTCAAAGGAGTCGTAGTCCTTTACGATCATGTGTTTGTAATCGATCATGGGGTGGAAGAAGTGGTAGCTCTTGCCCTTATTCATGGGCTCATCCACGAGGGTGAGCAGGTCCGCCAGCGGGCTGCAGGAGGCATCGTAGAATCGGTACACCTGTTTGACGCCGGGATTTGTGATCTTGGACGGATTATTAGAAACCTTGATCGTTGGCTCAAAGTCCTTTCCGTTCTGCTTGGCCACCAGCTTGTAAACGCCGGTTAGAGAGGGATCTCCGCTGGCAGTAACGAGGTTGGTCCCGACTCCCCAGATATCGATCGGAGCTCCGCTGGTTTTTAGCTCGTGGATGATCTCCTCATCCAACTCATTGGAAACGGCAATCTTCGCGTCGCTGAGACCCGCAGCGTCGAGGCGCTTGCGGGTGAGCTTGCTCAGATACTCCAGATCGCCGCTATCAAGTCGAACCCCAAAGTTGCCGTGCCCTTTCTGCTTGAGCTCCTGACCGACCTTGATGGCATGCTCTATGCCACTGGATAGGGTATCATAGGTGTCTATAAGCAGAATCGTGTTGTCAGGAAAGATTTCGGCGTACTTTCTGAATGCCTCCAGCTCGGTGGGAAAGGCCATGATCCAGGAGTGGGCCATTGTTCCTTTCACCGGGATATCGAGGAGTTTTCCAGCCAGGGTGTTGGAGGTTGCTGCGGCGCCTCCAATAAAGGCCGCCCGTGTCGCGGAAATCGCTCCATCTGGTCCCTGGGCTCTTCGCAGCCCGAACTCCAGCAGAATTCCTTGGCCGGTGGCCAGATAGATTCTCGCCGTTTTTGTTGCGATGAGCGTTTGAAAATTGACGATGTTGAGAAGCACACTCTCTATGAGTTGGGTTTCCAAGAGCGAGCCGTGAACTCGAAGCAGCGGCTCATTGGGAAAGACAATCGTTCCCTCGTCCATCCCATAGATACTGCCCCTAAAGCGAAAACCTTTGAGGTAGTCGAGAAATCTCTGTTGAAACAGTCCGAGGCTCGCCAGATAGTCGAGATCGTCTTCTTGGAACTCGAGGGTCTCCACGGTCTCCAGAAGCTTATTCAACCCCGCAAAAACGGTGAAGCCTCCGCCAAAGGGTTGTCTTCGAAAAAACATGTCGAAAACAACTTGCGGATTCTCATCGTGCAGGAAAAAGCCCTGCATCATGGTGAGTTCGTAGAGATCGGTTAACAGGGCGTTGCTCATAAATATAGTTCCGAAGACGTCAAAATTGCGACACCGCTATCCTTCATTGTTTGCAGCGCCTTTGCTATGTTGCCCTCGGGGAAATCGACTCCTCGGCAGGCGTCCTCTAACACCGCCACATTGAAGCCCGCTTTGACCGCGTCCATGGCCGTGTAGAAGACGCAGTAATCGGTAGCCAGTCCACAGAGATACACACTGGTATACCCAAGCCCTTTCAAGTATGGCTCGAGGCCGGTCGGCGTGGTTTTGTCGTTTTCGAAGAATCCGGAATAGGAATCCAGATTCGGATTGGTGCCCTTCCTCAGGATAATCGAGAACCTGGTGGTATCCAGTTCAGGATGAAAGTGAGCTCCAGCTGTTCCTGCCACACAGTGGTTGGGCCACAGTACCTGCTCAAAATCGCCTCTTTTAATGGTCTCAAGGGGCTTTTTGCCTGGATGTTTCGACGCAAAGGAAAAATGATCAGCAGGATGCCAGTCCTGGGTTCCAACGACGGTCGCAAAACCGGCAGAAATCCGGTTTATAACCGGTACCACCTTATCTCCGTCTTTGACCTCCAACGCCCCGCCCGGACAAAAATCGTTTTGCACGTCGACAACGAGCAGTGCGGACTTTTTAGGCGCTTTCATCGTGACCCCCGAATGAATCTATAAGTAAGCTAAACATTTTCCGATGCCGTGTAAAGGTAGATACGCGTCCCGCCCTGCGGGCCGCCGCGTGGGCGGCTGAGCCCTGCCGACTGAGCGTCGTCCGACGAAACGTCGGCTGACGGCTTGCCGCCTGCCGACGGAGCGTCCGCCGAAACGGCGGTTGCAGTTTTTTGGCGGCGATCAAAAAACCTGCTCGACAAAAGCGGGAAGTTGGTATAAATTTAGTACCGGCTCAAAATCAAGCAGCGAGGGGAGTTGCAATGACAAATATTATCTGTGATTTCTGCAAGAAACCCATTCCCGAAGCAGTCCGGATATACTCTTGGCAAAAGCGGTACGAAAGGTACGATACGATCAAAGATAAGGACATCTGTCCCGATTGTCTTCGGAGACTGGATGATGAGATTCACGCCGAGCTCGAGGAGAAAGAGGTCTTCCAGTTTGGAGATGCCAAGCAAATACTGGAGAGCAAACTCGACGATCTCGGCGCCTGGAGCACACGTTCGAGAAACAAGGTTCTAGGCAGGGAGTAGTACCCCCGATCGATCCCGCATGCTCGATATAAATCTTATTAGAGAGAGCCCTGATGCAGTCAGAGCAGCGCTCTCAAAACGTCTTCCCGATGTCGATTTCAAGGATCTCCTGGAATGGGATAGGAGCCGCCGGGAGCTGATTTCCCGAGCCGATGAGCTCAAGTCCCGCCGCAACAAGGTCTCATCTGAGATTCCCCTCATGAAAAAGCGGGGTGAGGATGTCTCCTCCGTTATTCAGGAGATGAAGCAGGTCTCCGACGACATAAAGAAGCTTGATGCTAGCAGGGGTCAGCTCGACAGGAAAATCCGGGAGTTTCTCGAAGGATTGCCCAACATACCCGAAGAGGATGTGCCGGCCGGAGGGAAGGAGAACAACGAGATTCTCCGCGAGGGAGGTGCAAAGCCGCAATTCGAGTT
>CAZLRN010000433.1:0-4164 GCA_964561715.1 uncultured Spirochaetales bacterium | reverse complement strand
GGATCACGGATATGGCAGTAGCGGCCGTGCTCACTCCGATCGCTTTCCGCATACTATCCGACACAAACCTGAAGCGGCAGGAGAGCCAATTCGGACGCGTTCTGATGATTGCCTGCGCTTGGGGACCTCTTATCGGCGGGATTTCCACACCGGCCGGATGCGGACCCAATCCGCTTACCATGGGCTTCTTGAGGGATCTTGCTGGAATCGAGTTTCGATTCGTAGATTGGATGGTAGTAGGCTTTCCTGCAGCGCTCCTGATGATTCCCTTTGCCTGGGTGATTCTGCTCCTCGTCTTTCCTTTGGAGAAGGTAAAGCTGTCAATCTCCGAACAAGCGCAAAACACAGAAGTTCGGAAAACGGAAAAACCGAAGGAGATCCTGACGGTTTTAGTTTTCCTCCTCACCATCTTTCTATGGATCTCTGCTCCGTGGCTTGAAAGGTGGACTGCGGGAGCCGTGGACTACTTAAGCATCTCTTTTGTCGCCATTGCGTGTGCCCTGCTTCTCTTTCTTCCGGGAATCCAGGTGTTGAGCTGGAAGGAGGCGGAGAATTTCATAAACTGGGGCGGGATTATCCTCATAGCGACGGGCCTCTCCATCGGCATGACCGTTTACAAGACCGGCGCCGCCGAATGGCTGGCATGGGTCCTCTTCAACCGGATCGGGGCTCTCGGTCTTTTTCTCAGGATATTCGTCGTTGTGCTGGGGGTTTCGGTCATGAAGGTCATGTTTTCGAGCAACACCGTGACCGGTATCATCGTAGTGCCGCTTCTTATTGCCCTGGCAGGGAACCTGGACCTCAATCCGATATCCGTCGCGATCCCGGCGGGGATTACTTCATCCCTTGCCTTTATACTCGTTACCTCGACGCCGACCAATGTGATTCCCTACTCAACAGGCTACTTTACGATTAGAGACATGGTCAAAGCCGGACTGTGGATGACACTGGCATCCAGCGCCTGTGTCAGTTTCTCGGTTTGGATCTTCGGCCGCCTCGTTGGGCTCATATCGTGATTTTGAACACAACTGCAGATGAGCACGACTGCAGATATGTCCTGGGAATCGAGAGTGAGGGGCGTATTGTGAGGATTAAAACTTGAATTTGCTAGATTCCTATCTTATGCTATTAGTCGAATCAGGAAAATTGCCTTTATAAAAGTAAGCTTGAAGCCGGGATACAATCAGACTGAAGATCAAGGTAGCACCGAGATGATAGACGGGATCAAGATCAAAGCGACCGACAATGTGGTGACAGCGCTGCGGGATATTGCTCCCAACGAAGAGGTATCAGTGGCTTGCGGTGAGCGAAAAAAGTGTATGAGAGTCACTGAACCCATACCCTTTGGACACAAGTTCGCCGATAGAGATATCGCAATGGGGGATTCGGTGGTGAAATACGGAGTGATCATCGGGCGAGCCACCCGGGAAATCCCTTTGGGAGCTCACGCTCATGTTCACAACATCGAGAGCTTACGAGGCCGTGGAGATTGGAATGAATAAAAGCCGGAGCTCCACAGGCTTTCAGGGGTACAGGAGAGAGAACGGCAAAGCGGGGACGCGGAACTACATTGGAATCCTCTCGACCGTGGTCTGCGCAAACGAGGTGGCTGAGGCGATCGCCCGGGCTGTCCCGGGCACTGCCTGCTTCACCCATCACCAGGGCTGCGGTCAGACTCAAATTGATATAGATCGGGTTAGAAACACCCTGATTGGATTGGGCAAAAATCCGAATCTCGTCTCCGTGGTGTTGATCAGCCTGGGCTGCGAGAGCACCCCTGTGGATGAGGTTGCGGAGGCCATTGCCCAAGAGGGCAAGGTGGTGGAGACTCTGGCCATTCAAAAGGTCGGAGGCGCTGCCCAGACGATCGCCCGGGGAACGTTGCTGGCGGGCCAACTTGTGCAGGCCGCTTCGCAACTGAAACGCAGCCCTTGCTCCGTCGAAGAAATCATGTTGGGCATGAAATGTGGCAGCTCCGACACCACTTCGGGTTTACTTTCCAATCCGGCTTTAGGTCTCGCCTCCGACTTGATCGTTGAAAATGGCGGGACATCCGTCTTGGGTGAGGTAACGGAGTTCATCGGAGCTGAGCATATCCTGATAAAACAGGCCAAGGACGATCAGGTCGCTGAAAAAATCATCGCTCTGGTAGAACGAATGGAAAGCCGCGCTAAATCGGTGGGCACCGATATGCGCGGTGGACAGCCGACCATGGGTAACATAAAGGGCGGCTTATCCACGATCGAGGAAAAGTCTTTAGGTGCGATCGCCAAGGCCGGCGATGCGATCATTCAAGGAGTCTACGAGTATGGGGAAATCCCCGATACCAAAGGCCTGGTCGTCATGGACTCACCTGGAAGAGAGCCGGAGCTTCTTACAGGCCTTGCCGCAGCGGGGTGCAACGTCATCGCTTTTGTCACAGGTTTGGGAGCCCCCCAGGGATTTCCCTTTGTGCCGGTTCTCAAAATCACGGGGAACAGGCTGACTTGGAAGCGGCTGCAGGATCACATGGACCTTGAGGTCAGCACGATTATTGAAGGCAGAGAGACCTTGTCGCAGGCGGGACAAAGAATCTACGAACAGCTTCTGGAAGTGGCTTCGGGAAAACTCACAAAAGCGGAAATCTCTGGCTACTTCAAAGCTATGGATATCTATACAATCGGCCCGGTAATCTAGAAATCTCTTTTTCCGGGGCGCAAGAACCTCCCGTATCCCCTTTGAACCATCACACCTTTAGCGGCGTCGTAGATAACCCGGCCTCTGAGAATCGTTTTCGAGACTCTGCCCTTGAACTGGACACCCTCGAAGGGCGTAACCTTGCCTTTGGAGAGGAAACGGCGTCCCTCGACCGTCCATACCGCCGCTGGATCGATCAGGACCAGGTCCGCATCTTTTCCCTCTTCGATAGATCCCTTTCTGTCGAAGAGCCCGTAGCGTTTGGCGGCGTTCTCGCTGGTCACCTCCAGAAGCCGGTGGAGGGTCAACCGGTCCTTGCCGTATCCTTCGGAGAACATGTAGGGCAGGAGAGTACCGCAGCCGGGGATGCCGGCGTAGTCCGTCCAGATGGACCCCGTCCCTTTTTCGCTTCTGGAACAGGGAGCGTGGTCGGAAGCGACGAAGCTGATTATGTCCACGGCCAAGAGCTGCCAGAGCTGGTCTCTGTTTTCCGCCGACTTGAGAGGAGGTGTCACCTTGAGCACCGAGCCCTGGCGCTTGAAGTCTTCGAGATCGAAGGCGAGATACTGAGGTCCCGTCTCCCAGGTTATTCGGGGATTTCGCCCCTTTTTATAGAGCATCGAGGCTGCCTCTGCGGTTCCGACGTGCACGATGTGCAGGTCGGCATCCGCCTCGTTGGCCAGTTCAATGGCGGTTTGGGCGGCCAGTTGCTCCGCCATCTCCGGGCGGGAGAGGTAATAGTGAATTGGCTTATTGCCCGCCTTTTTCATGGATCGGGTCGCCGCTATGACGTAATCGTGGTCTTCTGCGTGGACCAAAACGGGTAGATCCAGCTCCCTGGACTTCTCCAGCACCCTCTGAAACTGGTAGTAGTTCAAACGCTCAAAGCTCTTCATTCCGGAAATAAAATAGGTCTTAAACCCCAGCACCCACTGTGCGAGAGCCTCCATGGATCGGCTGTAGTTCTGCTGAAAGGAACCTCCCGAGACTCCGCCGTAAAGCCCGTAGTCGACGACGGCTTTTTTCTCTATGGCTTTGAGCTTTGCTGCAAGGTTTTTGCGGTTCGTCACGGGCGGGATTGAGGTATCGGGCATATCGATGACGGTTGTGATGCCTCCGGAAGCCGCGGCGCAGGTTCCATGGTAGAAATCTTCTCTTCTCGTGTATCCCGGATCATCGAAGTGAACGTGGGGATCGATTCCGCCGGGAAGGATGTTGAGCCCCTGAGCCTCCAGCACCTTGCCTTGTCCGGACAGGTTTTTGCCGACAGCGTCAATTTTTTCGCCCTTGATGCGGATGTCCAAAACCGTGAATTCTTTTTGGCCTGGAAGCGCGACCTTGCCGTTTTTGATAACCGTGGGGGTGCTCATTTGCAGCCGTCAGCCCGATGAGTCGCCGGTGCTCTCGTTGAGCCTGCACCAGATACGTTCCGGCGTCATCGGAATGGAGGTCATCCTTATACCCACGGCGTCGTAGATGGCATTGGCG
>CAZLRN010000432.1:0-4179 GCA_964561715.1 uncultured Spirochaetales bacterium | reverse complement strand
GAAATGCGATGGACGGCGCGATCGCAACACTGTTTACCTTAAGCGTCGTTGAGCCGCAGATGGTGGGCCTATTGGGAGCGGGGTGGATGAATCTGCGTCTCGCCGACGGGACGCCGGTCATCATCGATAACTACTCGACCTCGCCCTCTGCCGCGACGCCCGATATGTTCACACCGATCTCTGACACCTGGCCGAATTACATGTTTGCGGAGGGAGAAAAGAACAGGAACGGCTATCTCGCTGCCGGTGTG
Source organism: uncultured Spirochaetales bacterium (assembly GCA_964561715.1). Classification (GTDB taxonomy): domain Bacteria; phylum Spirochaetota; class Spirochaetia; order SZUA-6; family CAZLRN01; genus CAZLRN01. The sequence goes on along the minus strand of CAZLRN010000432.1, from coordinate 3,928 downwards.
CCTGCCGCTCTGAAGGGCTGGGCCGAGGTGATAGAAAAATGGGGTCGCCTGGATCTGGAGACTGTGATGCAGCCTGCCATTCGACACGCCGAACGGGGTTTTCGTCCCAGCAGGTATCTGCGAGAGGCGATCATGGCTGAGCGGGATAAGCTCGCCCAGTTCCCTGAGACAGCGCGAATCTTCCTGCCCTTCGGCGCTCCTTCGGGCGGCGATTCCGCAGGCTCCGGAGATCTGCTGATCCAGCCAGAGCTCGCAGAAACGCTTCGAGCAATCGCAAAGGAAGGGCCGGACGTTCTCTATGGAGGCGCGCTTGGGCAGGTGATAGTGGACAATTTGCAGAAAAACGGCGGAATCCTCACCATGGAGGACTTGCGGAAGTATCAGACCGTGCGTCGCGAGCCGATCATCGGCTCTTACCGCGGCTACGAACTGACGGTGCCATCGCCCCCATGTTCAGGGGGAATCCATATTATGCAGATTCTTCGCCTCATGGAGTCGTTCGATGTGGCTTCACTCGGTTTAGGTACCGCTGATGCGATTCATCTGCTAGCGGAGTGCTTCAAGATCGCCTTCGCCGACCGTACCGCATACTTGGGCGATCCTGCCCAAATAGATGTACCTGCGGAATGGCTCGTATCAGCGGAATACGCCCGGCAGAGACTTGCCGGTATCAGCATGGAACGGGTGGCCTTTCCCGAGGCGGGGGCTTTGCCTTCGGCTGAGCCAGACTCAACGACCCACGTCACCGCAGCCGATTCCGAAGGCAACATCGCTTCAATCACTCAAACCATTAACGAGCTGTTTGGCTCCAAGGTTATGCCGCCGGGGACAGGGCTGCTTTTGAACAACACAATGGCTATGTTCGATCCGCATCCGGGTCATCCCAATTCCGTAGGGTCCTGGAGACGGATGGTAAGCAGCAATTCACCTACCATCATTTCGAGGGGTGGCCGGCCGCACATGGCGCTGGGCACTCCCGGGGGCCTCCGTATTTTTCCGAGTGTCCTCCAGGCGATTGTCAACGTGATCGACCACGGGATGACGCTGCAGGAAGCGGTCGAGGCACCGAGGGTCTGGACGCGGGGTCAAGAGCTGGAGGTGGAAGCGGCTGTACCGCGATCGGTTCGGAAGGCGCTATCCGCGCGAGGCCATGATGTGCGCGAAGTAGCGAAAGTAGCCGGCGGAATGAACGGCGTGATCTTCGATCACGATGCAGGTATGATAACAGGCGCAGCATGCTGGCGTGCTGATGGTGCACCAGTGGCTGTCAGTGGTGGGCCGGCACGGCCGGGCGTGTTATTCGGGGCAGCGGTCAGCCACAACGGAACGGCATAGACCCGAAATCCTATTTCCCGTAATACACAAAGGGCGCCCAATAGAAGGGCGAGGCGTATCTGTTGCTTTTGATGAACCGTCGCTTCATCTCTGTGATGGCCTCGGAGCAGGGCAGGCCCTGTTGATAAACCAGGCGATACAGCCCGACCATGAACTCCATCGTCGACTCGTCAGCCACCTGCCAAAGTGATACACTCAGCCCGTTTGCTCCCCCGACAAGAAATGCTTGGGTGAGGCCCACAACCCCCTCGCCTCCGTATATTTTCCCCAGTCCAGTCTCGCAGGCCGAGAGGTTGACAAAATCCGCTTCGAGGTCCAGCTGGGCAATTTCATCCATCCTGAGGTAGCCGTCTTCCCCGTCGGTCCTATTGTTCAGCTGCGAAAGCACCAGTGCAGAGAGCTCGGGTATCTGAGGTACGACAAGCCCATGGGTGGCAAAATGGACAACCCCGTATCTCCTGAGCTCGCCTTGATCGGACATTCGCTTGACGACAGATTCATCCACCTCGAAGGCGCTCAGCACCTTCGCTTCCGGGGCGAGCTCTCCGATTCGGCTCACCTCTGTCAACGTTCCGGGAAGGTTTTCCCACTTTCCGTAGCCTAACCGGTGGTAGGTTTTTTTGACTCCCAGCCCCCTGGAGAGGGCGGCGGCCGTGCTTTTCTGCAGCGCCTTCAGCTGCTCCTCTGATTCAATAAGCGATTCACCGTAGGATACCTCTTCGTAAACAGCACCACCGAAGGCCAGGAGGGACCGCTTTTCCGTGGTGTATCGTCTCTCTTCGAGGATGCTCAGAACGGTAAGAGATGGAACGTATCTCACGTGAAACTTCTCCACGAGAAACCTGCCGTTGGGCATGATGAGGGCCTCGAAGGGCACAAAGGCCAGGATACCCCCCGGAATGATCAGAAGCTGTTCCTTATCGGCGAGATTTTCTTCGATGTCGGAGAAGAGCAGAGAATAGAGGGCTTTCGAGATGTCGCTGATTGTATCTCTCTCAGTTTTCTTTTGTTCCGCCTTGCCGAGAAGGGATCGATAGTGATTGATTATGCCCTCGAAATCTTTCATCCCCTCTCCGTGTACATCCGAAATTCGAGAGACAAACGAATCAATGGCCCTCTCCCTCGCGATGACTCCGCTCCTGTCGGCAAAGAGAATGGAGAGAGTGCCGCTCCAATCCACGTTGGCGAAATTGATCACTGCCGTCTTATCCGGCAGGCGTTTCCTGAAGGCGTCAATCTCAGCCACATCGATTCTCTCCCCTTTTAGCCTGTCCCTCATCTGCTCGATCAGGTACTTGCTGGAGGAGACCTCCACGGAATCAAAGGCCTTCGCGGGATCTCCGCTACGTATGTAGGTCGAAATCAGCCACCTGTAGGAATCGATCTGCATCGCCAGATAGTCTCTCCTTGCCGCTCCCGGGGCGGTAAGCCTTAAGTCTTCGAGAATCTCGATGCCCTGGTTGAAATACCCGGCCGCCCTTTCGAGCTCATTGCGGTTCCAATACGCACTTCCGAGATTGTTCAGAAAATCCGCAGCTTGAGACCTTTCGCCAGTTTCTTTGGCTATCGCGTAAGCCTGGGTGAATTGTTCGATCGCATCGTCGTACAATCCCAGGGCGTCGTAAACCATGCCGGTGTTATTGAGCAGAGCTGCTATTGCCGAGCTTTCGCCCAGCTGCTCTTCGATCGCCATCGCCTCTGTGTATTTTCCGAGTGCGTCGAGGTGCCGTCCCATTCGACGGTAGATCATTCCGATGTTGCTCAAGGTAGCGGCAACGTTGGATCTGCGCCCCAATTCCTCTGCTATCTCGACAGCCTGTTCGTAGTGCCGAAGAGCATCCTCGTATCGGCCCCAGGCCTTATAGACCCCGGCGATGCTGTTGAGATCCCGACCCATATCGGCTTTACTGCCCAGCAGCTCGTCGATAGCCAAAGCTCTCCGATAGTGTTCCAAAGCCTCTTCGAAGCGGCCCCACGAATTGAATACCATGCCGATGTTATTCAAGTCATTAGCGATTCGGGGCGCAAGCGCGAGCTCTTCGTCTATTGCTAGAGACCTTTTGAAGTTTAAAAGGGCTTCGTCGTAGCGACCCCACGCGAAATAAACCGTACCAATGTTGGTCAGGACGGTGGCGATTTTGTCTTGGTCTCCCGACTCTTTGTAGATTTCCAGTGATTCCTCGAAGTTCTCGAGAGCTTCTTCGTAGCGAGCCTGGGCAAAATACACAGTTCCAATATTGCTCAAGTCGCCGGCGATTTGATCTGTCAGCCCCAGCTCCTGATCGATCTCGAGGGCTTTTGTGTAGTGTTTTAGAGCCTCTTCGTATTGGGTTAATGAATCATAGAGGCGTCCGACGTTATTCAAGAACACGGCCACAGATGCCCGATTGCCCAATTCTTCGGCCAGGCGAAGCGCCTTTTTGTAGTTTTCGAGAGCCTCCTGATATCTGCCCAGGGATCGATACACCACACCGATATTGCTCAAGACGCCGGCGATATCGGATTTACGATCTAATTCTTCGTTGATTGTTAGAGCCCTGTTGTAGCTGTCGAGGGCCTCCCCGTAGAGGCCCAGATCATCACACATCATGCC
>CAZLRN010000431.1:0-4190 GCA_964561715.1 uncultured Spirochaetales bacterium | reverse complement strand
CGGTTTTGCTAACCGTAGGTCGTATTTCGTTCCGTCCACACACCTTTGTTATAGGCGGATCGATACATCGCATCGAGAACCGACTGGGTTCGGTAGCCACCCCTTCCGTCGCAGGACAGCGGGGTGCCCTGTCGTACGGCGGCCGAAAAATTGTCCACCGCGTTGACCCACTCAGATTCCACCACCAAGGGTGGCTTGTCCTGCCAGGCGTTGTTGATGAACCACTTCTGATCGGGACGCTCCAGAATGCCTCCGTAGGTCATGGAGTAGGCTGCATCGATTCCGTAGAGCCACAAATCCGGGCTCCAGGTCTTCTGGGTGTAAGAGGTCGTGGCAAAGTACTGCAGCACCAGCCCCTCCTCGAATTCCATGACTCCCATGGATAGATCCTCACCCTCTATGTCGTGCGTCTGGGTCCAGATGTCCGCTTTGACCCTGGTGGGCAGACCGATGGTGTATACCATGTCGTCGGCGCTATGGACCGCCTGGTTGGACATGACTCCTCCGCCATCCCAGCGCTTTGTCCCTCTCCAGCCTCCGCTTTCCTGATAGTAGGCGTCGAGCCGCTGGGTCGTGAGCGAGACCCGTCCGCCCAAAAGCTTGCCGAAAACTCCGTCTTTGATCGCCTGTTTGAGGGTGAGAGAGGTCTGCTCGTAACGCATCTGAAAATCAACACCCAGCAGCAAGCCCTTCTCGTCCGCGAGTTTGATCATCTCCTTGCATGCCTCGAGAGAAACCTCCATGGGTTTGGTGGTCAAGACGTGTTTCCCCGCCTCTAAGGCGAGTTTTGCCACCTCGAGATGACGTCCGGTGGGAGTCATCACATAGACCACTTCCACGTCCTTGTCTTCGAGCCATCGCCTCACATCCAGCTCATACGGTACCTCGTAGGCCTCTCCGGAGTTCTGGGCTCTATCCTCCCGCAAGTCGCAGACCCCAACCAGCTTGGCCCCCGAGGTCTCCTTGACGCTTCGGGCACGCTGGTGTCCCATACCCAATCCAACCACGACGTACCGGACAGGATCCTTGTCCCAAGGCCTTGTAGGTTTCGGCGGCTTGGGACGAGCGGCTGAATAAACGTTGGCGCCGGCTGCGAAGGGCCAGGCATGCTTCAATACGCCGACCAGCTGGCGGGAGTTCTCGATGATGGCCTCGGATTCCTTTTTGTCGGTGATCTCCGCATTGCCCTTGTAGTTGTGATATCCCGTCTCCAGACTCACGGGGCCCTTTAATCCCACCGCGTTGCACGTGGCCAACACACGTTCGTACGGTACCGCCGGATAGGCCTGACCGTCCTTGTCTTGCATCATCGCCGCGACCGCGCCTCTGCCCTTGGCATGAACACACCCGGCCCTCTTGGCGCACACGATGAGAGACTCGGTGGTTGCATCGGCGTCTTCGGTCAATCCCTGCCCGTCGATCCAGTCCCACCAGAACCAGGCGTCCCAGGCAAGGTTCAAGTTCGGCAGGTTCATCGCATCCAGAAACGCAAAAATCTCAGGAGGCGTCACATCGCAGTTTTCGAAGGAGATCTGCAATCCGGCCTGCCCGGCTCGTTCCGCTAGGGGCCGGTAGTACTCCAGAACCTGCTCCAGCTTGTCCTTGTTCACCGTAAGCTGACCGCCCTCCTCCTCGGGCAGAATCCTGCCGTGATGCTTCCGTCCGGGCTGCCAGAAGAAGAACGATCGCGTGATGTGGCAGTCCAGGGCATCCGCCACGGTAATGATCCTCTCGAGCCTCTCCGCCTCGGCCTTTCTCACATCAGCACCGGGAAGATGGTCCTTTCCCAAATAGGACTGCAGACAACCGACCTTCATTCCATGGTCTTTTAAAAGCCCCTTGATCTTTTGAATTTCGTCCTTGTCCAGGTCCGTAAAGTTCTTGCCGAACACCCGATTCCGCAGATCCACATACTCCAGCCCCCAGCTCTTGAGGATAGGCAGCGTATCGGCGAAATCCAAACACAGCTCATCCGAAAAACAGGAAATATACATTGATATCACTCCTCGCTATTATCTCTTCGAGAAATCCGTTCCGCCCCGGAGAGCCGCGGACTCCCGATTCCTTTATTCCGATCCTACTTCGCCGTCACCTCTTTGAACCACTTGACCTCCTGCTCGATCGACTGCAGCTTGGGTTCTGCGATTCCCTCGAGACTGACGTACCCGTCGTATCCACGGTTCATCAGTTCGGGCAGGAGCCGATCCCATCCCACCTCAGAGTCCTTCATTCGCGTCCTCACATGGATATGCACCGTATGTTCGTACAGCGCATCCAACATTTTCTCTGCGGTCATCCCGGGAATTCGAGGAATGAACTGATTGGGCTGGAGCAGAACCTTGAGGTTGGAGGCGCCGGTATCGTTGATCTCCTTCTGGATAGATTCGATGGTGTCCTCGGGCCTGCCTCTATGGGTTTCAATGGCAAAGATCACATCTTCGGCCCCCGGCAGGCTGGTCACGGCCTTCAGGCCGCTGATCACTTCCTCCCATTGCTCGTCGGTCATCTTGGCGCTCGGGACCTCGGTGCCCGCTGCGTGGGCCTTGCCCGCCCCGGGTTTGAATCCGGAACCGTAGCCCCCTGTCATCGTTCTGATCAGACGCACACCCATTGCCCGGGCATATTCGATGTAGCGACTCGCAATCACGATGCTCTCGTCCCACCTCTGCTTTCCGGCGATAAAGTCATAGTAATTGGATATCATGGGAATTTCCAGATGATGCTTGTCCGCCAAGTTTTTCAACTCCCCGACGCGGTCCAGTTCCTGCTGGGTGGCTTTATCGCCTGGATAGATATCCGCAATCCTTACCATATCGTCCTGGTACCACCTGGTGTGCTGCCCGCCGGGCAGGTCCCCGCCCCATAGCTCGATTCCGTCGTAGCCCCACTGCTCCAACTTGGGCATCAGGTCCTCCGGCGAAATCACATTGAGCGTTCCCAATGTCGTAACGCTAAGCTTCACTTTTATCCTCCTGTGCACTAGTTCTATCGAGGACGTTGTCTCAACCTCTGTTGACACAAATCCCCCGACGTTGACACTACGCCAAATTGGTATATAAATATACCATATGTTCCATCATGTCCGATTTAGTGCATGATGATAAGGCAAGTGCAGGCTTTTGTCAATAAATCGGGATTGCTCAAACCTAAAAAATCGCGGATCGAGGAGCAATGATGCGCCAGACTCAGTACGACAAGGCTCGTAACCAGATAAGAAAGCTCGTATCTGAACTCAAGGAACTCAACAGGGACCTTCTTCCCACTGAATCGGAACTGACAAAGCGATTCAACCTTGGCAGAAATACGATAAGGAAATCCATCGCCGAGCTCGTTGCCGAAGGGGTGGTGGAACGTATACCGGGAAAAGGCACCTTCATCATCGAGCAGAAGAAGAGCCTCAGCTTTTTGACCTGGGTCGGATCCGAAGCCCCCGCCATCGATGATGCGATCAAGAGCATGATCGCCGACCACGAGAAGACAAGCCGTACCCATTCTATTCTGTACCAGAGCATTCCCTATTTCAAATACTGCGATTCTGTTTTCAGACATATCACCGAATGCGAACCTTTGGACATCGTACAGGTCAATCAATTCTGGCTTCCGGAGTTTCACAGGCGGAATTTCCTCAGCCCGATAGAAGATATCATAGCCCAGGACAACATCAGGCGAAGATATTCCAACGATATCGAAAGCTGCATTCTCGATGACAGGCTCTTCGCAATCAACTGGACACTGTGCCCCCTTATTCTCTACTACAACAGAGTGGTGCTCGAAAAGGCGGGACTGAATCCTGACAACCCTCCAAAAACCCTCGATGAGCTGAAAGAGATGAGCACGACAATCAATCGGAGGTCAGACAGCAATGCCTGCGGTATGATGCTTCCTCTGACACCCCAGGCGTACAATATCTCCTATATGTTTCCCTTTCTGCTGGCATTCGGCGGAGGGCTCCAGGATCCGATGAAAAACCTCACCATTGACTGCGACGGCAACGTCAAAGCCCTTCGCTGGCTCACCGAATTGTACGCCCAGGCCGCTTCCACGGGGGCGAGGACGATTTCCGAAGCGCGGATCATGTTCGCCACAAATCACCTCGGATTCTGGATCGACGGCCCCAATCTGCGAGGTCTACTGCCCCAGCTGAGCCATGCCGACGAGGCTTTTCACGATGACTATGGAGTGAGCAAAAT
>CAZLRN010000430.1:0-4204 GCA_964561715.1 uncultured Spirochaetales bacterium | reverse complement strand
GCCATTGAGGCAGCCCAGGCCGGCGAACAGGGTAAGGGCTTCGTCGTAGTAGCGGAGGAAATCCGGCGCCTGGCCGAGCAGTCCCGGGAGGCCACGGCCCAGGTGCAGACGATCCTGCAGGAGATTCAGCAGGGGGTGAGTAGCGCCGTGCTGGCGGCGGAGCAGGGAACCAAGGTTGTGGAGGCCGGGTTGCAGCAGTCCGGAGAAACCGGTGAAGTGATCGAAAAGTTGGGACGGAACATCGAACAGACTGTTCAGGCCATGATACAGATCTCAACCTCGAGCCAGCAGCAGATGGCGGGGGTGGATCAGGTAAACGAAGCTTTGTCCAGTATTCGAGAAACCAGCGAGCAGAATACCCAGGGGGCCGGGCAGTTGGAAGGAGCGGCCCAGAACCTCAGCACGCTGGGACAGCAGCTTCAGGAGCTGGTTAGCCACTTTAAGGTCTAGGCGATGGAAAACAATCAGGAGAAGCTGCTCGAAAGGCTGCGTGTAGCTTTCACAGGTGAGGCGCAGGAACGTCTGCAGGGGATCACCACCGGCCTGTTGGAATTGGAGAAGGCACCCCCCGCAGAGGAGCGCGCCGTACTCGTGGAAGGGATCTACCGTAACGCCCATAGTCTGAAGGGAGCGGCCCGCTCGGTAGATCGAACTGACCTGGAAGGGGTGTGCCAGGCCTTGGAGGAGGTGTTCGCTGGCTGGAAACGCGCGGAAGAACAGCCCGATCCGGGAATTGTCGATACGCTTCTGCAGGCCGTCGAGGGGCTGAGCGCACTTGTGCGAGTTGCTGACAAGACACAGCTCCAGGAGGCCGATCGACTCAGCCAAGAGATCCTGGCGCTGGCCGGTCGAAACAAACGCAGCGCTCTCCGAGAACAGAAGAGCTCGGGCGACAAGGCCGCGGGTAAATCCGCCGGTGCAGCGACTCCTGCGCACAAAACGGTCATGCCGGTGACCAAACCGCCGTCGAGTCCGGCACAAGAGATACGGCAGGAGACGGTCAGGATCCGTTGGGCTAAACTCGACGAGGTGATTCGGCGGGCCCAAGATATGGTCGGCGTGAGGTTGAGCGCGGAGGAACAGGTAAGGGACCTACGCGAGCTACACACAACGGTTACCCGTTGGCGCAAGAAGGGGTACCGCAGCCAGACAGAGCGTAAGCCAAACAGGTCTGGCCTGCCACCAGTGATCCTACGAGAGGATTCGTCCTGGGAAATGGATTGCCTCCGGCTTCTGGATGGCCGGCTGACTGCGCTCCTGATATCTGCACAGGAGCATGCCCGCCGCCTCGACCAAAGGGTGAATCAACTGCTGGAAGACAGTAAGGAGCTCTTGCTGTTTTCCTTTTCCTCGATTCTCGAGGCGATACCCAAGCTCGTTCGAGATCTCTCCAAGGAAGAAGGCAAGGAAGTAGAGGTTGTCATCCTCGGCGCGGAGATCGAGATTGACAAGCGAATATTGGATGAGATTAAAGATCCTCTGATTCATCTGGTGCGAAACTGCGTCGATCACGGCCTGGAGAAACCGGAGAGACGGGAGAAAGTCGGCAAGCCACGCCGGGGAAACCTCACCATCGCCGTCTCCCAGGAGGAAAGCGACAAGGTGGAGATCGCGGTCTGCGATGACGGGGCGGGGATCGATACCAAACGGCTTCGGGAGACGGCGGTGCGCAGCGGGGCGATGAATCCGGAAAAAGCGGCTGCGCTCAGCGAAGAAGAGGCCTTGCAGCTCGTCTTTGTCTCAGGTATTTCCACCAGCCCGCGGGTAACCGATGTTTCGGGGAGAGGATTGGGGCTATCCATCGTAAGGGAAAAGGCCGAAGAACTGGGCGGGCTGGTCCGGGTGGAGACAATCCCAGGAAAGGGTAGTAGCTTCCGCATGTTGCTGCCCCTCACTCTGGCGACCTTCAGGGCTGTGCTGGTTCGCTCTGCGGGGTGCTATTTCGCCATCCCAACGATCAAGGTGGAGCGTGTAGGTTGCCTGAAGCGAGAAGAGGTCCGTACCGTCGAGAACCGGGAGACCATCTCGCTGCACGGCGAAACGATATCCCTGGTGTGTTTGGCCCAGGTTCTCGAGCTTCCGGGCAAGAGTGACGAAGGAAGCAACAGCGTGTCCTTTCTCGTGCTGAGCTCAGAGCGAACTCGAATCGCGTTCGGGGTCGACGAGATCATCGCCGAAGTGGAGATATTACAGAAGGGTTTAGGTAGCCAGCTGTCCCGGGTACGCAATATCGCCGGAGCAGGAGTCCTGGGTAGCGGTCGCGTGATCCCGGTTCTGAACGTATCCGATCTTCTGAAAACGGCGATCAGTGTCGGTGCGCATTCTGCAGTGCGGGCTATAACAGAAGACAAGAAGATTGTGCAGAGGAACGTTTTGGTTGTAGAGGATTCTGTGACGGCCCGCATGCTATTGCAGAACATCCTGGAGCTTGCCGGCTACCGGGTTGGGACTGCCGTGGACGGGATAGATGCCCTGACCACGCTTAGAACCGGGGAGTTTGACATGGTGGTCTCGGATGTGGAGATGCCCAGAATGAATGGTTTCGAACTCACAAGCGCGATCCGGGGAGATGACAGGCTTCGGGAGCTCCCGGTGGTGCTGGTGACCGCTCTGGAGTCGCGCGAGGATCGGGAACGAGGTGTGGAGGTTGGCGCGAATGCCTACATCGTCAAGAGTAGCTTCGATCAGAGCAACCTGATCGAGGCGGTTCATCGGTTCGTGGGAGAGCCGCAGGGTAACGTATGACCAAGGTTCTAATCGTCGAAGATTCGACAACGGCCCGGGAGCTGCTAACTCACATTCTCGGTTCCGACCCGGACATCGAGGTAATTGGAGCCGTGGCAAGCGGAGAGGAAGCCCTGCGGTTTATTGCACAGCACAGGCCAGATGTAATCACGATGGACATCGTGCTCCCCGGCATAGACGGTGTGGAGACGACACGCCGCATCATGGAGACCACGCCGATACCTGTTGTCGTCATCAGCGCCCACCTGGAAGACCAAGAGGTGTACACGGCCTTTCGTATCATGGAAGCCGGAGCCGTTGCCGTCGTGGAGAAGCCGGTAGGTGTCCTTTCTCCTGTGTACCCGCGAAACGCGCGCGAGATCGTTCGCACCGTGAAAGCCATGTCTGAGGTAAGGCTGATCCGGCGGCAGTCCCGCAGGGCTGGACCTCTCGGCGTGAGTACGCCCGTGGCGGGCATTACGCGGGCGGCTGATCGGATCGAGATTGTAGCCATGGGGGGATCCACCGGATCACCAATGGTTTTTCGGCAGATCATTAGCGACCTGCCAACGGATTTACCGGTACCTGTGCTGATGGTGCAGCATATCGCCCCCGGCTTCACAGCAGGGATGGTCAATTGGCTGCAACAGTCCACAGGCTATACGGTCCAGATTGCCAGGGATGGTGAAATCCTTCGGCCCGGCCGTGTGTATGTCGCTCCGGAGGAGTTGCATATGGGGGTCGCGGCAGGTGGCAGCATTGCGCTGCACAACGGAGCGCCCGAGCATCGCTTGAAGCCTTCGGTATCGCACCTTTTCCGCTCGGTGGTTCGAGTGTACGGGGCCAGGGCAATCGGTATATTGCTCACGGGCATGGGTGTTGATGGAGCGATTGAACTCAAACAGCTCAAAGAGCAAGGGGGAGTCACCATCGTGCAGGATCGTGACAGCTCTGTGGTCTACGGCATGCCTGGGGAGGCCGTGAGGCTCGATGGGGCAACGTTGGTTCTGCACCCGGAGGAGATCTCTCAAGCCATCATCCGGATTGTCGGCGAAAGACTATAGCTATCGGAGAGAAGAGGAGCAGGGATTGTGAAAGGGCGCAAGCGGGTGGTGAATACGGAGCAGCCTACGGCCCCCGATCGGGGGCTACAGCGCGGTCTTCCGCGGCAGGTAGAAGAAAGGAATGCACGGTGGCCGAAGAACTGAAGGATAGGCTGACTGCTATTTTCCGCTCTGAGGCGGAGGGTGGGCTGCGGTCGTTAACCTCAGGACTCAGGGCGCTCGAGGAGGATGCCGAAAGTGGCACAAGGAAGGGTGTCATCGCCTCCATGCACGTTCGAGCCCACAGCCTCAAAGGTGCGGCACGGTCGGTGAACCGGTCGGATGTGCATGACCTCTGTCTGGCTCTCGAGCACCTGCTCTTCCGCTGGAAGGATGATCCAGCCCTACCTTCCGCACCAGCCGTCTCTGTGCTACGG
>CAZLRN010000429.1:0-4207 GCA_964561715.1 uncultured Spirochaetales bacterium | reverse complement strand
TCTCAAGACATGTCCCCCCACGCTATCAGCAGGCGCTTCGACATTTTGGCTGAACTGCACAAAACGGCTATTGCCCTCTCCTCTGCAAAACTGCTGCGAAAGCAGTCGCGAGAAAAAGCGCATAGCGAGAGTCCTGGATCACACCATCATCGACTGTAGGCGAAGTGGCCTCCCCGGATCCCGGCCCACACCTCGTCACAGGCCTTCATTGTCGCCTCGTCGAGTCTCCCCTCCGTGGCTTTCAGGTTCGCCTCGAGATGCTCGATCTTGCTGACCCCCAGGATTACTGATGTCACATGGTCCTGAGACATAAGCCACTGCAGGGAAAGCTCCGTGAGATTCTTGCCCGCCTGGTCGGCAATCCTGGAAAGCTCGTTAATGGCGTCGAAGTTCCGGTCGCTCCAGTACCGGTCTACATACTGCTGCCTCAGGCCGAAGCGGGTCCCCTCTGTCGGGGTTGCCCTCGATTTGTGCTTGCCTGTGAGCAGGCCTCCGGCGAGAGGATTGTAAACCGTGACTCCGATGTTATGGGCCTTGCAGAAGGCTGTGCACTCCTCGTCCATAGCCCTGGTTATGAGATTGTAGGGCGCCTGCAATACGCCTGGGGGGGCCAACCTCCCTGTCTCGCTCTTCCAGAGGGCCTCACAAACCTGCCACGCTGCGTAGTTGGACAAACCCACGTACATGACCTTTCCCTGCTGCACCAGGGCATCAAATGCCGAGAGGGATTCCTCGATGGGTGTGTCGTAATCGGGCTTGTGCATATAGAGAAGGTCCAAGCGGTCCGTTTGAAGTCTCTGGAGCGAGGCTTCTACTCCCTTGATGATGTGCCATCGATGCAGACCGGAATCCTTGATCTCATCCTCACCGGAGAAGTTACGGACCTTGCTCGCCAGAACAATGCGATCCCTCTCTCCCTTGATGGCCCTGCCGACGATCTCTTCGGATCGGCCCTTGACATAGACATCCGCTCCATCGATGAAATTTACCCCAGCATCCAGGGACATTTCGATCATTCTTGTCGAGGTATCCTCATCGGCCTGATCTCCAAAGGTCATGGTACCCAGGCTGACACGGGAGACCCGGATTCCACCTTTTCCCAGGTTTACATATTCCATTCCTTCCTCCTGCTACTATCGGCGCCTTTATAGTCGGATATTGCGATCCGGCAATCCTCTGCTGTCCTCCCCGATGGGAACCGCATCCGTGGTGTGAATGTACCACCTCAAAAGGTCCGCCTCAAGCTTCGCTCGAGCCACTTCGTAGCTTTTGTCGGTGTACAGGTTCGTGAGCTCGAGTGGATCTGCCTGCAAATCGTAAAGCTCTCCGAATCCAGAACTCCGTTGAATCAGCTTGTGGTCAGCGGTTCTGATCATGACGGAACGGCATACGCTTTCCGGATGCTCCTGCTGCTGAAGCCCTTTGGGCCAGTAGATGTGATTCGGATCTCTCGGAAGGTCGTATTCTGACCAGCGTCCTTCAAAACAGTGGGGCTCATGGGTGTCGTAGCCGCCCTCGGCGAAGACCGCTCGCTCCGAATCTCCATCCGCTCCACGGAGCTGCGGAACGAGACTGCGGGCAAAGTGCGTATGAGACGCCTCGATCTCTGCCAGCTCGAGCACTGTAGCCATGACGTCGTGCAGCTCGACAGGTTCCCTCACCACATGGCCGCCGGATCCGGCAGGCGCACGGATGATCAGAGGCACCCGCGTAATCGTATCGTCCAGAGAGCTGGGCCACTTCTCTACGAGACCAAAGTCCCCGGCCCAGTCCCCGTGATCGGAGAAAACAAATACGGCCGTATCGTCGGCCAGTCCGTTGCGGTCCAACGCTTCGAGCAGCTGCCCCAGCATCCAGTCAACATAGCTGTTCATTCCCAGGTAGACGGCCTGGATCTTCTTCAGCACTGCATCATCTAGCCGATCGAGATTCCTATACTGCCTGATCAAGCGGTGGAAATCGGGTTTGCCAGGCGTCTCCGGGGGCCGCAGCGGAGGCAGTTCCTCAGGATCGTACATGTCGTAGTAAGGCTGTGGCGCCGTGTAGGGACAGTGGGGAAGCGTGATGGGCAGGTAGAGCAGAAAGGGCCGGCCTTTCGACTCGGGGGAATCGAGGAAATCGATCCCGGCCTGCACGTCCCGCATGTCGTGGGTCTCCGACGGACTCACGTCGAGGGGCTCGTAGAGAAAACTGTAGTAGCCGGCCTCACCCCGGCCAAAGCGGTTGCGCCGATTCTCCACCGGAGCCCTGTCGAACCGATCGACAGCCAGGGGTAAGGATTCGGCAGCATAGAGATCGTTCTTTCCGTGCCACTCGATGTGATAGCCAGCATCCTTGAGGTAGCGAAAGAGGCTGGGCTCATGAGGCCTGAGAAGATGCCAGAGGGTTCGGTGTCCAGAGACGTGGGGATACCATCCGGTCATCATGCCGCAGCGAGAGGGAGAGCAGACGGGATTCTGCACGTGGCACTGTTCGAACGTGACTCCCTCTGATGCCAGCCTGTCGAAGTTCGGCATTTCTACGAGGGCATGCCCGTAACAGGAGACACTCTCGGCCCGCATCTCGTCGGGATTGAAGAAGACGAAGTTCACGATGTGTACGTTTAGCATATTCTCTGCTTTTTTTTAAGCCGGTTCGCTCGACAGAGGCTCAACGGAGGCTGGGACATCCCATTTATCCCGTATATAATACGTGATGGGCTTTACGTTTTTTATCAAGCCCAGTCATAGTGCAAAAGACCATCGCTTCGGCGCGGTCCGGGCTCAGCGTGGGCGACTGAGCCCGCCCACGCGGTGCGGGCTGCCCCGCCCATGCCGCACGCCGCCTACCCGAAGCGGCGGTACGCCGCAGCGCGGCTTCGAAACTGCAGTTAGAGGAATATTATCATGCAGTACGCAGAGTTGGGAAAAACTGGATTACGGGTTAGCCGTTTCTGTTTAGGAACGATGAATTTCGGAAATCAGACCAACGAAAAGGACAGCTTCGCCATCATGGATCGGGCACTTGAATTGGGTATCAACTTCTTCGACACGGCCGACCGCTACGGCGGCAATGGTCAGAGGGGTCTCACGGAAGAAATCATCGGACATTGGCTGACCCAGGGAAACAGGAGAGAACGCATCGTCCTGGCGACAAAGCTCTTCGGCCCGATGGCGCCGGGAGCCAACAACCGCGGTTTGAGCGCTTACTACATACGCCGCGCCTGCGAAGCCAGCCTGAAACGATTGCAGACCGATCACATCGACCTCTACCAGATGCATCACGTTGACCTGGGGTGGATCGCTTCTCATCAGCTCGCCGATGTCGGCGAAGGGATCGAGTTCTATGACGCGCCCCATCTGATCCCCGGCGCGCCATGGCGCGAGATCTGGCAGGCCATGGGGGGGCTGATAAATAGAGACAAGATTTCTTACGTCGGAAGCAGCAACTTTGCCGCCTGGAACATCGTTCAGGCCTGCGAAGCAGCTGCGGCCAGGGGCCTTCTCGGATTAGTCTCCGAGCAGAGCGTCTACAGCCTTGCGAAACGATCCGTAGAGCTTGAAGTGATCCCCGCTTGCCGGGCTTACGGCGTGGGTTTTATGTGCTGGAGCCCGCTCGCCGGGGGGCTGTTGGCCGGCGCTTTGGAGAAGGCCGAGAAGGGTCGACGAAGTAAGTTGGATATCTCTGATGAGCAGAAAAATACACTGAAAGCCTACGAGGATCTTTGCCGCGATCTAAAGCAAACGCCGGCGGTTGTCGCTCTGGCCTGGATCCTGCAAAATCCCGTAGTCACAGCACCGATTATCGGCCCGCGGACAAAGGAGCATCTGGAGAGTGCCATGGCCGCCCTCGAGCTCGATCTCAAAGAGGATGTGATGAAACGTCTAGATGAGCTCTTTCCAGGTCCCGGCGGAGAAGCACCGATGGCTTACGCCTGGTAATTGACAGGATGGTTTCGGCGAATCAGACAAGCCCTCGTTTTTTGAGAAGCTCTTGAAGCTGCTTGAAGCTTATTCCGTACTGTGAGGCGATCTCTCCGGCGTAGCTGAGGCCCGTCGGCTCGCTCCTGACAATTTTAAATGTTCTCTCGATCGACGTGTGGTCACCGTGGCCGTCTTTCACCTGGGACACCATGCTGACAGCCTTATTATCCTCGGGCGGTTCCGAGTTCAGCTCCGCAAGCTGTGCGGCCAGCTCATGAAGATGAGTGGTGAGAACAGCCCTTGCC
>CAZLRN010000428.1:0-4213 GCA_964561715.1 uncultured Spirochaetales bacterium | reverse complement strand
CCACAGACTCCACTTGCGGGGCATTGGGGGGCTCAAATTTTCTTTCCAAAGCTTACGAGAGCGCCGTTTATAGCGATCCAGTATTTTTTGGGAAGAATGGCCTCGAGAGCGAGCTCGGTCTCATGAGGATTTCGAGTCGAAACCCATCCCATACGATTCGATATCCGGTGCACATGAGTATCAACGCAGATTCCGGGAAGCCCAAAACCAAGATTTCGCACGAGATTGGCGGTTTTTCGTCCGATGCCCGGCAGAGATAGAAGTTGGTCCATCTCCCTAGGCACCTTCCCCCCATACCGCTCAACGAGTATACGGGAGATGCTTTTTAGGCTTTTCGCTTTGTTCCTATAGAATCCTGCAGGATAGATGAGACGTTGAATCTCCCGGACATTCATGGCGGCGAGGCGCTTGGGGTTATCGGCATGACGCAACAATCGCTGGGATGTTTGAGCGGTCACCTCGTCCTTGGTTCTCGACGAGAGGACCGTGGCAACAAGAACACGAAAGGGATCCCTCAGTTGGGCCTGCTCAGAGACCGCCGGAGGGTCAATCTCTGAGAGGAATCTCCTCAGGGTATCCATGATTCGGTCCCAGTCAGGCTCCTTTTTGGCAGGCATCGAGGGTTTATTCCGTTTTATCAGGGTAGGGGCACAATCCTTGAAGGACACAACCGGGACAGTCCGGTTTCCTCGATCTGCAGCAGTATCTCCCATGGAAGTTAATTACATAGGAGAATCGGGTCTGCTTATCCTGAGGCATTATGGACCGGATATCCATCTCGATCTTGTCGGGATTTGTCTGAGAAGTCAATTCGAGGCGGCCTACCACACGCTTGAAGTGAGTGTCAACGATAATCGCAGGCTTGTCGAAGCAGTTGCCCGCTATGACATTGGCTGTTTTTCGCCCCACCCCGGGAACCTTTGTCAGCTCTTCGATACTTTCGGGCACTTTGCCGGAGAAATCCTTCACCAGAGTCTCTGAAGCGTTTCGGAGGCTCTTGGCTTTAGCATGAAAGAATCCGGTCGAGTGAATCATCCCTTCCAGCTCATCCAAAGCCATATCGGCCATAGCCGACGGATCCGGCGCTCGCTCGAAGAGAGCCTTTGTCACCTGATTGACCCGCTCGTCTGTGCATTGGGCCGCCAGGATTGTTGCGACAAGAAGCTCAAAGGCATTGCGAAAATCCAGCAAGATCCTGGCATCCGGATACTGCGCCCCGAGGAGGCGAAGTATTTCAAGTCCGCGATCTTTTCTTTCTTTCTCTGAAAAACTCATCGATACCATCCGGCGTCATGCAATTTAGCAGATGCTGCGGCTCCAGCCAGGCCTTTCGAGCCATAGTGATCCCGAAACGCATATCATCGAAACCCTCGATAGCGTGAGCATCTGGATTTATAGAAATCCTGATACCTCTCTCTTTCGCCTTTTTCAGAGACTGCCAATCCGGATCGAGACGATAGGGACTGCAATTGTGCTCCAGAACAACCCCCTCCTCTGCCAAAGCATCGTATAGGCGATCCTCATCGAAGCTGTATCCTTTTCTCGAAAGCAAAAGCCGTCCACTGGGATGCCCCAGAATGGTTATCCTCGGATTCCTGACAGCCCGAAGAAGTCTCTCCGTCGCCTCTTGGGATTCCATGTTCAGCTTTGAATGAATCGAACCTATGACAAAATCCAGTCGGTCCAGAACCTCATCGGGATAGTCGAGGCTACCGTCCACCAGTATATCCGATTCGACCCCACAAAATATCCTGAAAGGGGCAAGCCGGCTGTTGATTTGCTCGACCTCTCTTCTCTGGGCTTCCAGATCCTCAGCTGAAAGGCCTCCGGCGTAAACAGCCGAGCGCGAGTGATCACTGAGGCAAAGGAACCCGTAACCCCTTTTCACACACGCCTTCGCTAATTCCTCTATGGTATTAACACCGTCGGAATACAGTGAGTGGATATGGATCATTCCGGCAAAGTCCTTCTCGGACACCAGCCGCGGAAGCGCGTCTCCCTCTGCAGCCTCGATCTCGCCCTGAGCTTCGCGAATCTCCGGAGGAATCCACTGCAGTCCAAGAGCCCTGTAGACATCCTCTTCGGTCTTCAGGGGTAGGGGTTCATCGTTCCGGAAGACTCCATATTCGTTCATCTTCAAGCCCATGGACTTGGCTCTACTTCTCAAAAGGGTGTTGTGATCCTTCGAACCTGTAAAATGCTGAAGAGCAGCGGAGTAAGCCTCCTCTCCAACAACTCGAAAATCGACCTGCAATCCATACCGCCTGATGGAAATCTTGGTCGGTCCGGCGCCGATGAGCCCTTCTCCACTCTCCTGCGAATCGGCCAGCTGCAGAAGTGTCTCTTTTATCTCTTCCGAATCGGCACCTGGGCGATGCGTAACCAGGATATCCGCATCCTTGAAAGCATTTTTCCCACGTCTTAAGCTTCCGGCGAGATCGATATGCCGAAAGAGGGCGCTCTTTTCGAGAGACCGAAGCATCTCGGTTACGATTTCCAGGGCTTCGGAGTACAGATATTGGCTGGCATATTGCTTTCTGAACTCGATTCCCTTCAGTATCTTCTCCTGGCTTTTGGCGCCAAATCCTTCGAGGGTGACGAGTCGGTTCTCCTTGCAGGCGTACTCCAACTCGCCAAGAGTTGTGATGCCCAGGGTCTTCCAAACACTTCTCACCTTCTTCGGCCCCATGCCGGGAATAGCGAGAAGGTCTCTGAGGCTCTCTGGAAGAGCGGATTTGAGCTCCTCCAACTGAATGGAATTGCCGGTCTGCACTACCTCGCGGATGATCTCGCTGATTCCTTTGCCGATGCCCCTGATATCGGTCAAGCGATCCTCTTCGACGAGCTTCTCGACACTTTCGGGTATCCTCTCTATGGTTCTGGATGCTTGATCAAAGGCCCGAAACTTAAATGGATTCTCTCCATTCAATTCCATGTACAGCGCCAATTCTTTGAGTATCGAGGCTACGCTTTTATTATCCGCCATATCCGTCGCGCCTCCCCTAGGCGATCGTCCTGGAAGCGCTGATTATAGAATTGGGGATAGGGGGTGTCAAGGAAGGAATTCCTCGAGCGTCGGTTCGATCCGTTCCATCTCCGCAGATTTGATCAACGCCTCGACCTCACCCAGCGAGAGGGGCTGGGTTGCACCAGTTTGTCCCGCAACAAGCGCTCCCATGGCATTACCGAATTGACAGGCCCTCTTCAGGGATTCTCCACTGAGAAGGCAATGAATAAAACCGGCCGTAAAGGCGTCTCCTGCGCCGCAGGAATCCTCGAGATTGACTCGATAGGTAGGAAGGTAGAGCAGCTCGGACTGCGCAGACGCGGCAAAAACACCTTTAGGCCCCAGAGTGACCACGCAATAGGCGAGACGGGTTTTCTCCATGAGTGATTGCGCTACGGCCGGCAGGCTGGAGGAGGATGCCCCGTAGAGCTTCGCTAGGATGGGAGCCTCGTCCTCGTTGAGCTTCAGGATATCCGCGCGGTCAATCGATTCTTTGATCGTCTCTTCGGTATAACAGTTCCTCCGCAGATTGATATCCAGGAGCACAAGATGTGGGGTGCCCGGCTGAGGGGTGCCCGGCCTAAGCGTGCCCGACTGAGGGGTGGCGTGGGCAAGGTGCGGCTCTCCGACTGAGCCCGGCTGAGGCGCGGGCGAGGTGCGGGCCGTCGACTTAGCTCGACTTGCGGCTCTCCGGCCGAGCCCGGCTGTGGCCGAGGCACGCTGAACAAACCGATCCAGCAACTCTCTCAGAGTCCTTCGCGAAACATCGCTGCGCTGGATGAGGGTTCCAAAGCAGAGGCAATCCGCCGACTCGACAAGCTCGATCATTTGGCTGCTGAGCTCGATACGGTCATAAGCGACGTTTTCAACAATGGTAAAATCAGGTTGCCCCGGCTTGACAAACCGCACATCGACGGTTCCCGTCGGGTAAGATTCGTCCCACTGGATAAATTCGGATTCCATCCCAAGGCGTTTAATCTGCTCAAAGGCCTTCTGTCCAAGGGAGTCCCTTCCAAGCCGGCTTATAATGACGCTTCGATGTCCAAGAGACAACGCTCGGTATGAGAAGTTAAGAGGAGCGCCTCCCAACACGGCCCCTGTCGGCAAAAGATCCCAGAGGGCTTCTCCAAAGGAGACGACGATCATGTCCAGAGAAGTTCGCATTTTCGCACCGTCGTAAACTCCGATTCATAGCCACCTAACGTC
>CAZLRN010000427.1:0-4227 GCA_964561715.1 uncultured Spirochaetales bacterium | reverse complement strand
AGGCCGTCATAGGATCTCAGGCTCATGAGTTGAGCCATCGCAGGTTTGGCGCCGTAGAACCAGCATGAGATCCGGCAGGTGAGGGACCCCTTCGACCTGTTGCGGATGTACAGCCTGACAGTCGCCGGATACCACGTGTTGTCCTGAACCGAGGTGATGCCCGCCTCTCTCAGGCCGGCCAGGGCAGATTCGAGCAGCTTCTGGCTGATCCTGCTGTTATAGTGCATTCTTCGAAAGCGTTTTCTATGAATCGGGCGGGTCGCAGCATCCCGTAGAATGCCCGTTGGCTCTCCCGTCTCGTCTTTCAGCACCTTTCCGCCTGGGGGATCGGGGGTGTTGCGGCTGATTCCAAATAACTTGAGCGCCCGAGAGTTGAGCCACATCCCGTGACCAGAGAATTGAATCAGAACCACCGGATTCTCCGGAAAGGCGTCGTCCAGCATGGACCGATGGGGATTAGGGCAGTGAGGATAGTCCCACCCCAAGGCGAAGAGTATATCGCCGGGTTTTGCATCCCTGTAGTAGTCGCGGAGGAACTCGATGATTTGCTCTTTTCCCATCCCGTGCAGCTTGGGCTGCGAAAAAAAATTGCCCATCGACAGAGTATGAATGTGATTGTCGTTGAATCCGGGAATTAGGGTTTTTCCTTCGAGATCGATGGTTTCGGCGCCACTGGAGGCTCGTGCAGCCGTCTCTCGATGATCGCCGACAAAGGCGATGCGATCCCCTCTCAGCAGTACCGAATCTGCTCGCGGAGTTTCGGGATCCTGCGTTATGATGTTGGCATTGAAGAGGAGCAGCTCCTTCATGGAGAGCAATTTAAGCTTTATCCTGCGGTCTGGTCAACGCAAAATGCAACCTTGCTCTTCGATTCGCCTACAGGCGGGATCAGGCCATACGTTGGGGGTGGCCCTTATTCTATTGTGGGTGATCGTCATCACCTCGAGAAGGGACGACAATCCAGGCAAGGCCTACTCGAAAAGATTCGGGTTGATGCTCTTGTAGGTATCAACGAATTTTTTACGCTTCGATCCATCGATGTCTTCGATGGTCAACAGGAAAGCGGTTTCCATGACGTTGCCAAAATGGGGGTTCCACGCTGTGCCAAAGCATTTGATCGTAGAGGTGAGACGCAAATAGGATATGATGAGAGGCGGAACCGCCAAACCTAATTTTGAGTATTCGTTGAGAAGCTTGGTGTAGTCCTTTCTGTAGTCCCCCCCCGTAAAGAGCTGTGAAAGGCGCTCCTGATCGCTCGTCATTTCGTATCGAAGCTCATCTCGTGGTTTGACAAGTGAGCCGTCTGCGCCGAAGTACAGCTCGATGAAGGAGAAAAGCATATCCCGGGCGACCGCGGGATAGCTTTCGTACATGGTGGTTTTACCGAAGAAGTACTTCATATCCTGATATTCACTCACCAGGGCAGCCAGACCTGACCAGATCACGTATAACCCGTGAAGGCACTTTTTGGCGTTTCGATTGACCACAGATCGACCCAGTTCGATTGTAACCGGAAGGATCTCTTCGATGAATATCTGCGAAAAGGAAAAAAGCCTGTGCGTGGCTAGGGAGATTTCACCGTTTCGTCGGATAGCGTCGCGGCAGAGAATATACCGGTACATCGCAACGATTTCTCTCTCCTTCGGATCCCACGCCACCAGCTGATTGTAGGGGATTTCCCCTGTGTCGAACTGATCGACATCTTTCTCCTTTGCGGTACCCCCTCCCTCTTTTCTGAACTCAATTTCCCTTATCCTGCCTATTTCATCCATAACGTTGGGGGCGTTCCGAGCCGTCACGATATAGACGGACAGATTTTGGAACTCTCTCACAAGCTTATCGGGAGCAAGCTCAGCCTCCAGCGCTCGCTTATCCACAGGAGTAATAATATCCTTGTGCATGATATTCCTTCTGTTGCTGAATCATCTCAGTATAACATGAAAAACCAAAAAAGAAAATCGTTCTCAGTCGGTTGATCCCAAAGGGTTATCCTTTGGATTCCAGTCTCCGCTTTTTGCTCAGATGGCGCAGAATCGAGGAGGCCAGGCTGGTTACTCGGGAGCCGCTGTGCCCGTGACGTATGTTACATCGGGCGATCTTTGCGAGCAGTGTCCAGTGAGCAAAGAGATCGCGATAGGCGCGAAAGAGGGTATTCTCAGGATCGTAGATATGGGTCGGTTCGGAGTTGGCCCCGTTCAACTCTATGATTTTGAAGTTGCCTTTCAGCAGCTCCCCAAACGACGATGCCTTGACATCGTAGCGGCCAATGAAGTAGCCGGGGATCTTGGCGCTGATTCGATCGAAGATTTTCTCGAGTTCCTCGCAGATGAGGTGATTGCCGTTTCTGAAGGTGGCTCCGCGGGCATGCGTACCCATTTCTACGAAGGTTACAACCTCTCTTTTGGGGGGGACGGTATCGAGCTGGCGAGCGAAGCTCTCAGCGATCATTTCCCAGTGATAGCGACATCGCTTTGATCTGGCGCACAGGTCTCTGACCGAGGAAATGCCGTCTCCCCGCACCGCAAGCTGTTCCTTGATCACCACAGAGGTAATCCGCCCTTTTTGCGAACCTGGCAAGCGCGCGTACATGATTCCGTACTCGCTTCTAAAAGGTATGAACTCCTGCAGCAAAAGCGGACCCACACCTCTCGCCAGATAAGTTTCCAACTCTGCTTCATTATCAATCTTGCTTACCATCCAACCTCGTTCACCTCTGTCTGGCTTGACGAACACGGGAAACGCGATCCGCCTTTGATGCATTTGAGAGAGAATGAGGTTTTTGTCTTTCACCGAATCAATATAGACGGTCTTTGGCAGGTACCTCTCATCGATATGCCTAAGGATCCTGATCTTTGAATAGTCGACAAAACCCCCGTGCTCCATTCCCGGATTGCTGCTTGTAAAAAAGGTGAGAGATCGAGCCCGCATTGCCAGATAAACGCCGTAGACGTAGACGGGGATGTAAAAGAGCCAATAGGGCCAAAATTCCCACCGCCACCAGAATTTGAGATTCATGGGCTATTTGCGTCTCCAGACAGGGCAGCTGATTCGGAGTGTTGAAGCCTGTAGACCAGATGTTTGATCTTGCTGGCCCATGTCCAATCGTCGAAGCGACGATCAAAGGTCTCATGGGCGATGGATTGGCCCACTACGATGGGCAAAACCTGGTCCCGCTGTTTGTACATCTCGTCCACGAGGTAGAGCATCTCGATATTTGCTCCAATCGAGAACCACCGGCGGAGGTTGGCCAGTGTGTAGAAGAACGGCGAATTCTGGCCGCCGATGAAAACGGGAACAATATTTCTTTTGTGCTTTCTTGCCTTTACGATGAAGCTCTTCTGCCACTTGAGGTCACGAATTCTTCCCCCCTTTCTCCTAGAGCAGAGGCCGGCCGGAAAGTGGATAATGGTTCGCTCTGAGGCGTATGCGGCGTCGTACAACCGAAGATTGCTCAGATTGGAGCCGTGTTTGTTGATCGGCGTAAAGAGCATCCGTAGATTGGGGATGTTCATGAGGATGTCATTGACGGGCACGACAACGTCAGGACGGATCTGGCCAACGACGTGTATCAACGCCATACCATCAAGTCCGCCAAGAGGATGGTTGGCAACAACGATGCAGCGGCCCGCCTTTGATATATTCTCTGTACCCCGGGCCTGGATTTTGACCTGAAACATGTCCAGTACAGCCTTAATGAACCCTAGGCCCATTTCATTGCGATTTCTCCAAAGATCCCTGTTCATCTCTTCTTCGTGAATGACGCGCTTGAGGTACCGGAGGAAAAAGCTCGGTATCAGTGAAAGGAGAGCGGGGTTCTTGTTGGTAATGACTTTTTCCAGATTGAGGGTCTGCCTCGTGATGATGAGGTCAGGCATAATCTTGATCTACCATACTTCTGACTTTGCCTGTTCATGTCAAGAGCTTGTAATCTCGATACGCAGCATCTATAATTTGCCAGAAAAAGCTGGTAAAAACGTGGCTGTGCCATTCGAAGGATTTATCGTACATGCCTTTCAACAGCCTACATCTCGAGGTGTAAGGCTCTGTCTTGTAGGCCGTTTAGCGGATGGAAAGACCTTTGCGGTAATCGACAACAGCCTTAATCCCGGATTTTACATTCGGATCTCGGATCAGGAACGAGCAAAAACCTTAGTCGATCCGGATTCGATGGAGACCGTAGGTCTGAACACTATCGATGGAGAGCCTTGTTGTTGGCTGAGCTGGGGA
>CAZLRN010000426.1:0-4249 GCA_964561715.1 uncultured Spirochaetales bacterium | reverse complement strand
ATGCCTGTGGCTGACCTTCGATGCTGCAATCCTCAATGGCTTGTGGGCCTGCTTCTGCGACGAAATGATAAGCTACGATCCCAAATACATCGTCTCCTTCCAAATGACTCATACTTTGCGAGAAGAATGCCAGATCAATTTCTACTGCGCTGCCAGCCAGGGCGGTATCCCGCAGATTCAGAAGCGCTTCGACGATTTTTTCAACCGGGGAGGACCCCATCCCTTCCCGGCCAACATCATGGTCCTGGACATCTCGGAGTTTGCACCTTACATCAACAGTTACAATCTCTACATGGAGGTCTACGACGGGGGAACAGGCACAACAGGCTCAATCGATTCTCTTGCCGTGGAGAGACACGACACCTACGACCCCCCCGACCCGGCGGACCAAATCGTATATACATCTACGGCTACTCCGAAGCCAACATCCCAGGTAGGCCCTGTCTACCTGGAGGTTCCAACGCTCGGCCAGATCGGCTCCCCCCCGGGTGACGGCGGCATCAAATCGCGACCACCTGGTGTATCGGCCAAAAGCCTCGTATCCTCGCATAAGGCCGGATCATCCGATATAGCAAGGCTCAAAGCGATTTGGGGCGTGGCAGACGAAGGCACGAACTACAACCGTATCATCGACGGCCACGGAACCGGCATGCGGCCTCCAACCGAGGAACAGTGGGAGCTGATGGAAGGCCGGATCAGGATCGTGGATTCCCTCACGATCAAAGGTAGGGCTAAGAGCTATCCCGAGAGCCTGGATCATACGACAAGCGCTCACTTTCCTCCCATAGGCAATCAAGGATTGATAGGGTCCTGCGCCAGCTTCGCGACGGTCTACTACGCCAAGACCTTCAGGAGGCTTCAGAGAGGGGCTGGAGCTTTTCGTCCACGACTTGGACAGGCCCCTGGCCGGGCTATCCCAGCAACAACCAGGACAAGATCTTGAGTCCGGAGTTCGTCTATTACCTCATTAACAATGGTGTCGATAATGGTTCCACCTTTCCGGATAATGTATGGGTCCTCTCGGACATCGGCGTCTCTTCCTGGGAGGCGTGGCCCTACGAGGGCGGTACCTGGCCGCCGGATGATTACGACTGGCCCGACGAGGACGCCTGGCGGGAGGCGCCTCTTTATCGGGGATATATTCCATCGGAAGCAACCTGGGGAGCATTTTTCTATTTCTACATCGATGACGTCGAAGACGTGGAAATCGTCAAAACCCTGCTGGCCAACAACATCCTCGTCTGTATCATAGTGGATGCCAATCAATACACTTCAATGACGGCTGACGATGTCTGGAATACCGATACCTACATCGCTGAATCTTTGAACCATGCCAACACGATCTGCGGCTATCTCCATGACTAGATACGTGGAGGGTTTCTGATGCGACTGAGATGCCTGCACTTTTTGTTTGTAGTGGTACTCCTTTTCGGGTGCGCGTCCACCCAGCCGGCTTTGAGCCAGGGATCGCGGCCCAAACCCAAAGACGAATCGACCCCGCCAGCCGTCGAAACTGGAGGCTTCCGAGAAATCGAGATCAACGACAGCAAAGCGATCGACGCCTACGAGTTTCTCAAGGACCAGCTTGCGATCAGCCATCCCGAGATTTCGCTCGTCGCAGCAAAGCGGGCTTTCTCTCAGGTTGTGGCCGGATTCAAGATTCGACTGATCTGCGCCTACCGGGAATCTCAAAAACCGGAGGATCGCCTACTAGCCATCGTGTATATTGATCCGGGAGGGAACAAGCGTCTCCTGCAGCTGGAGCTCCCCTACACAGGCAAGTGAGAAGGCACGCCTCTTAATTCCGTCATCCCTCTTAATCTTTAAGCTGCAAGCCAACTCCGCGCAACTCTTCTTTTACCTCTTCATAAAGCTTCTGATAAGATTCGACGGGCATCATCTTGTCCTGATCGTACAGCTCTTCGAAGGTCTGGCCCTGTGGCGCATCTTTGTAATGTCCCTCGTACTTATCGAGTAGGTATTTCACGATGGTATTCGCCGTTTTCCTATCCATCCCGGCTGCCGCTTTGCATACCTCACCCATCCAGCGCGATTCAAGGGGGGTCCCGTAGTTCGGTGTATTCCCCACGACGAATTTGCGAGTGCCACCAGTGGAATGTCCACCCATGACCGTCGACACGATATGCCCTGCAGCGGATTCGTAGAAGTATTGTTTTGTTCCCGGTCCGGCAGCGGGGTGATCTCCGATAGAGCCATCAAGGACCAGCTTTGTGTTTCGGCTGGCTCCCTGCAAAGCGGTGCCGGCAGCCCACAATTGGCCTCGGGTAACGCGGCTTTTTATCATCCAGTCAGTCACGCCGACTCGAGCGTATTCCGCTTTGTGAACACAGAAAAGCTGCAAGGTTGCAGCAATCGCTGTTATGGCCGCTCCCTCCGGCGTAGCCGAAAAACCGCCAATAGTCGAGCTGTGTCCGCCGTGTATGGGCATACCCAAGGCGAGACCAAACGCCGCTCTGTCCAAGTCATCGTATGCAACTTTGCACTCAGACATACCGGTGGTGGAAATACCATCGGTTCTGCGCAATCCCTCTTCCTCACTGTACATGCCGATAGTCGCGCGACTGGTCGGAGCGTTATTGATTGTTAACATTCCTGGTCGTCCTGCTGCTGCTACGGCCCTACGAAGGATTTCAGCAACCTTACGATATTGGAATATCTCACTAGGTGAACCGGCAATAACATCATAGATACCATCGATTTTCAGCAGGATGCCGCCCCAAACACCATCAACGCAGCGGTCCATCGCACAGCCCTTGCTGATGATGAACATCATCTCCTCGTTGCTGAAGGGAGCCGTCTGTATACCGGCAACAACAATCGGCTCCTGAGATCCTTCGACTTCACGATGCACAAAAGTCACCTGGTCTTCACCCTGTCCGAGCACAATCGAAGATGTTGTCCCGGCCAGTTCGTCCAGCACCTCCTGCTCGCTTACCTTAATGACACGGCGCGTGTTTGCGCAGTATGTGCCAATATCGAGATAGAGCTCGAAGCCCGCCTGATAGATTCTGTCTGCAAGGGATCCATCGACATCGAGGGGCTGATCTGGATTATATTTGATATCGTATTTTTTCTGCAGTTCCTGAGTCTTTTTAAAGATCGAAAGGTCAAACTCCTTCTCCTCGATTACGGGACCGCTTTTCGACCGTCTTAGAATCTCCCAAAGTGGAAGTCTCATGTCATTGCCTCCGTTTCCATTTTTTCGGGCATGTTCTCACTCTTTGTCGTCGATATCTCGGACATCGTAAAGTATTCTTGTGACCTCGTACAGAGTAGCCATTTCGACTCGACTCCTGATTATCAACGATGATCCCTTGAGTCAAAATACCCCTCCTACAGGTCAACTAACTTGACAGAGATACACCACCTCCCTAAAGTTGACTGCTAAAAGGCCAGTTCAGATCCAAGGTGATGTCTGGAGGTACATCTGATGGAATATGTGCGTAAAATTGATTTCATGGCCATCGAAAAGAGCGACGCTGACAAGCGCTTCACCCAGACTCTCTTCGATCATACAATGGGTTCCAAGACTTGCATGATCCAATGCATCAAGACGCCCGCGGGCAGCGGCTCCCCGGCCGGCATGCACGTCCACGACGTCGATCAAGTCTTCTATATCTTGAGTGGAACAATGAGCATAGAGATCGAGGACACACAGTATGACTGCTCTCCAGGATCCCTTATCATCTTTCCCGCCGGCGTAAAACACCGCAACTGGAACAAGGGCGACGAGCTGACCGTTCACCTGACTTTCAACACGCCTTTGCCTGATCCCAATGTCCCCTTTGCCAAACCGGTTTAGCATCCAAAGGCCATAGAGAGACAAGCACAGATTCCTAAGGGTGAGAGCAATAAGCAAACCTGCCCGACATAGAGGGCATCGATGTGCTCGAGAAAAGCATAGCCATCCCCGCCCCGACGGCAGTGGTGATGCTGACGGCATACCTTATTTACAACGATTTAGACACAGATCCGCCCTTCTAGATTGCTCTTGCTTGTAATGACTCTAGTGCTATAATGATTTCACATTCATAACGCCTAACAATTAAAAAAGGAGAGAGACATGCGATTCAGATCGAAATTATCAATCTACATACTTTCTTCTATCATGATTCTCCTCATGCTACTTGCCGGTTGCGGCAAGCAGAGACAACCGCCTTTATACGATGGGGCTTAGCCCGCATTTCTCACAAATCTTGAGCTTTGGTCAAGATGGAAGAATATCATA
>CAZLRN010000425.1:0-4261 GCA_964561715.1 uncultured Spirochaetales bacterium | reverse complement strand
GGTGCAAACAGTACAAGAAAAAGCCGCCCCCGGACACGTGGGACGGGGTATTCAACCTGGCGGTGAAATAGCTGCGGCGAGCTGCCCGGCTACTCTGAGCAGCCTCTGTCCGATTTCAGTCCAACTCGAAGTCCGGCGTGAGCTCCATATCTTCGGCGCCCAGAGAAGGGACCCCTACCTCGGACTCCGGCTCGAGGAGCGAGGTGCGAAGAGCGTCCTGAACGATGTGATCAATAATATCTCGCGACGCGTCGCTGAGGTCGTTGAACCTCACTCCAAATCCCGGCGGAAGATGGCTGGAGGCGTGTCGGGCGTCTATCACTTCGCACTGCGTGAGCAGTTTGAAGTCCTGGAACACGACTCGAAGCACGCCTTTGCTGCCTGGGTCTGGAAAGCCCGTCGAGCACTCCAGGAAGGCGCCTCCCGCGCTGATCGAGCGCAGGGCATACTCCGTCCAGCTTTCGCCGTCGTCCAATGAGAGGTACCCCTTGAGGCTCCAATCGTAGCGGTTGTACTCACGCCTGTTCGACATGGCCAGGGAAGAGATGCACTTCTGCACTTCCTGGTTGAACTGATCCCCCTCGAGCCTCACGTCGATGCGACAGTAGCCCTCCGGCATATCTGCCGTGATATCCCGGGTAATGACCCCTACGTTTAAGATCGGGAATGCCTTCTTGAGCGCGTTGAGGAAGGTACGGCACTCTTCGTCCAATCCATCAATCTGAATCAACACACAGAGAAGGTTGGTCTCTTCTGCGACTTCCTCTGCCAACTCGAGAAAGGACTCGACGGAGGTCACCTCCAGATCGCCCACAGCTGAGATAATTGATTGGGGATCCAGGTTCTGGGTGTAGATGAGAATTTTGTTCATTTGGTTTCAATGATAGTACAAAATGGTTATTAATGCATCACCGAACCTGCCGATGATAGGTCTAGTGAAGCGAGCCGAAGAGATCATCGCCTCAGTTTACAAGCAGAAGCGTACTTTGATTGACGAGGGAAAGTCACCCCAAAAGGTGGTGATGTCAAAATCCAACTACGACATGCTCGAGGACTATAGACGAAGGCTCCCCCCCTTCCCCCCAGGGGTTCCGGATTACGTGACTCAGGACAGCCTCTTTGGCCTGGCCATTTACATCGACAACGACCATGAATGCGATGTGATTTGACTGGCATCCCTCTTTACGACCCGCCCTGTCTATTTGCCTATTCTTGCTCCGAGGCTCTGGATTTCATGGCAAGGTACTTTCTCTTGAGCAGACTATAAAAGGCCGGCCTCAGCATAATGCGGTAAAGAAGAGCGTGAAGCTTGGCCGCCACTCCGGGAATCACCAGGCGTCGGCCTCGAAGGAGGGCTCTAACCGCAATCTCGGCGCACCGCTCAACCGGCATGAGGTGTCGGGCGGCAATCGGGGGCAGATAGATATTGTTGGACCGGAAAAAAGCGGTTCGAATTCCCCCGGGAACGACACAGGTCACTTTGACATTGTGCTCCCGCCAGTGTGAGTGGAGGGACTTCGAAAAAGCCAAAACATACCGCTTGCTCGGACCGTAGGTCACGGATGAGGGATCCTGAAAAAGCGCTGAGATGGACCCGACGTTGAGGATGTATCCCCTCCTGCGCTGGATCATGGTTTTGCCAAAGAGGAAACAAAGCTGACTCAGCGTCCCCACATGCAGCGCCAGTAGATTCCTTACCCGGCGCAGATCATCCAGCTCGCGTTCCTGATTCGTGAATATGCCGGCGCAGTTGACGAGGATATCGACTTCGATCCCCTGTGCCCTACAGTGCCCGAACACCTCGTCCGCAGCAGTAAGGGTCGTCAGATCTTTCTTGAGCGTCTGTACCGAGACCTTTGATCGATATCCAATCTGCCTCCCTGCCTCCTTTAATTCAGGACCATCTTCACTCACGAGGAGGAGATCGCACCCCCTTTCAGCCAGCACGGTCGCGATAGCCCTACCCAGTCCCGAAGAGCCCCCTGTAACAAGCGCTGTCATGGTCAACCAAGGGGGTACTCACGACTCTCTTTGACGGTTGTGTAGAGAGCCAGTAGGTTGTCCATTGAAATCTTGGCTTGCACGTTGTGAATCGTGTTGAAGATAAATCCGCCGCCAGGGCCAAAGATCCGTATGCGTTGAGCAACCTCCGAGCAAACCTCCTCCGGCGAGCCGAAGGGAAGGGTCCTCTGGGTGTCCACACCGCCGCCCCAGAACGTGATCTGGTCGCCGAAACGCCTCTTCAAAACTCGAGGGTCCATATTTGCCGCCGCCGTCTGGACCGGATTGAGGATATCGAATCCGGCTTCGATAAAATCCGGTATCAGGTTGAGAATCGAACCGCAGGTGTGGGTAAAGGTTTTCCAGGGTGTGTGTTTATGGACCCATCGGTTGACCTCCCGATGAAAAGGCTGAAAGAGGTCCCTGTATTGGTTGGGAGAGATGAAGGATCCGTTTTGAGCGCCGAAATCGGTGCCGGAGATGAACACGATATCGACCTTGTCGCCCACAACGCCGAAGACCTTCTCCAGGTTGTTGATTCCCAACTCACACTGTCGCTCGAATATTCGATAGATAAGATCCCGACGCGAAACCGTGCTTACGTACCACTCCTCCACGTCGCGGATTCCCTTCGGATGCTTGAGGGCCAGCCCCGGCACAAAGGCGATGTCTCCAAAGCTGGTGCCGCCGAGGTTGAGAAGGATCGCCTTGTCGGTTTCGTTGTAGAGGCGCTCGGCGTCCCGCTCGAGCACATCGAGGTCCTCCTGGGAGATCGGCCCGAACTCTTCGAGGTTGTCCTCCGGGCTCAGCTTGTCTTCGTCGATAGGCGGCTGCCTGATAATGGCATCAAAGTAGAAGCCTCCATTCGGCATTCTCCCGCTGGGAGGAGCCGATCGGTCTCCCTGTGGGTACATCAGGATATCGCCGCTGGGCTCAAGATCCGTGTTGAACCCCTCCGGCACCTCGACAGGAGTGCCGTCGAAGAGGGTCCAGGGCTTCCAGCCCGTATTATCGTACCCGAAGAAGGTCGTGGGCAGGGCAAGGGCTACGACATCGACGCCGAGGGAGTCCATCAGATCGGGCTTGATTTCCCCCAGCATCTGGTATGGTTCGATCACCCGGACAGGGGTACCCGGAGGATCCATTTCGAGCGCCTGCCTCAAATTGTAGACCGAACTGGCGTGCATGCCCGAGACAGCGCTTCCCCCCAGATCCAGGGGCACTCGATCCGGTTCACTGTGGCTCAATGCCAGTTTGACTCGTTCTCTGGATGTCGCCATGGTTTCTTCCCTCCGAGCGCCTTCGTCTGTTGACAGACGATCCATTATAACACGATTCGGATAACCATTGTGCGACCCCCGGGATTTCTTCAGTTCCGCATGGCTCCTTAAAGGCCGCACCTGTGAAAGACCACGTGGCTTGCCAACGGAGAGAAGCTGTCGGTCGAAGACGCCGACAACGGACATCGGGTCAGGGTCAAGACTCTCGAGGACTACGACGTGATCGTCTTTCGTAGGAGATAGATCATCCCACCAAGCAAGCTTTGACAGCCTCGACGCCGGAGCGCGGACTCGAGAGGACCGTTTTGCCCGTCAACTCAGCCAGGGATGTTTCCATTCGAGCCATCGAAGCTTGGGCCAGGACGAGCACTTCCGCCTTTTCGGCTACACGTTCTGCGGTTTTCTTCAGAAGCTCATCGTGTTTGCCGGGATCTCCACTTACCAGAGCTTGAAAGGCACCCTCGGCCAGTCCCTCGATCACTTGGATCTTCCGTCCCGCTTGATCCGCCATGTTCTTGACGAGCCGTACGGTCGGCTGCAAGGTTGTCGGCAGGGTGGCAAGCACCGCGATGGATTCGGAGAGCACAACGGCTTTGCGAGCCATAGGCTCGTCAATTTTGATGAGCGGTATTC
The DNA here is from genome assembly GCA_964561715.1 of uncultured Spirochaetales bacterium. Lineage (GTDB taxonomy): Bacteria > Spirochaetota > Spirochaetia > SZUA-6 > CAZLRN01 > CAZLRN01. Next base: position 347 of record CAZLRN010000425.1, on the reverse strand, counting down.
TTATCATGCTACGCGCCATACTGGCGACCTCTCCGATTGAAGAGCAGGTGTTGAGGATCGCATCCGCTTCTAAATCTTCGCACGCCAGATAGTACCGCATAAGTCTCCTGGTTACAGGGAGTGTCACCTCGCCAGCACGAATGACGTCCTCTATCAAGCTGTCATCGATGATATTGACTAGCCGGCAGTCCGGAAGGATTTCTTCAAACAGGCTTTTGATCGGCTCAACAATAGCTGCTGCCGTATACACCGCCGCGATTGTTTTCATTCTTATTTTCCTTTGCTCGAAATTCCCATCATTTCCCTGGCCCGCTCTGGTCCCACGACCTTCCTTCCCGCCCGCTCAG
>CAZLRN010000424.1:0-4272 GCA_964561715.1 uncultured Spirochaetales bacterium | reverse complement strand
GGCGGGCTCAGCCGCCCACGCCCAGCCCGCCCACCCGTTGCGATGGCTTCGAAACTGCAGTCAACCAGTGGCGGCAGGGAGGCGATACACCATTTGCATTTCTGTCGCCTTTTTTTCCTTTCAGGAGCGGGTCGTTCTTTCGGAGAGAAAATTTTCGACATCTTCAATAAGATACCGTTTCTCCTTGATGCTTCTCCCCGTTTCCGGCAACGAACCGAGGAGATGCATCCCATAGGCCTTTTTCACAATCCTCGAGTCTAGAATAAGCACTACACCCCAATCACTTCCTCGTCTCATCAGTCGTCCGAAACCCTGCTTCAGCTTGATGGCAGCATCCGGCAGGGATAGCTCCAAAAACGGATTACCCCCTCGATTCTCAATCGCTTGCGTTCTCGCCAGAAGAATCGGATCGGTCGGAACCTTGAAAGGGATCCGGCAGAGAATCAGTATCTGCAGCGCTTCGCCCGGTGTATCGACTCCCTCCCAGAAGGAGTGGGTTGCAAAAAGCACACTTGCCGTGTCCTCACGAAATCTGACCAAAAGCCTGTTACGATCATCATCTCCCTGCTTGAAAATATTGATGCCCATTTTGCTCAGTGAAGGTTGTACCGCATTGAACGTTTCATTCAACATCGAATACGAAGTAAACAGCACGAGAGCTCTTCCCTCGGAAATTGCCAGGACATCTCTGATGATGTCAGCAGAGAAACTTTGGTAATCCTCCTCGATCGGCGTCGGTGCATCTTTCGGAACTCCCAGGAGCACATTCCTCTTGTAGTCAAACGGAGAGGGGTAGCTCCGCTCGAATACCTCGTGGCTGTACTGGATCAGGCCCACCCTTGATTTCCAATACTCGAAATTGCCGTTGACTGTGAGGGTCGCCGACGTAAAAAGCAGACACGGATACCGATCGAAGAGAGACTCTCTCATAAGGGGCGCTATATCGAGCGGGGTTATGACAAAACGGATGTGTCGCTGTCCGCTATATCCCCTGTTGCGCTCGAGCCAAAAGATCTCTTCTGGAAACTCCTGAAACCGCTGTAGCCTCTCGGCGATTTCAGCAACCTGCCTCAAACGGGCTAAGGTAATGCGGCACTCGACAACCGATTCATTCTCACTTTCCTCTTCGGCAATAAATCCAAGAATCTCCTCCAGCAGGTAGACTAATTTCAATAGCTGTGCCACGAGATCGCTCAAAGGTTCAATGAGAAAGGATTCGAAGCTCTGAGAATCACTCGGAAATCGCAGATTTATGTCCCCCTTCGAAAGAAGGGGAGCCTTCGAAAGAAGGGAACCCTTCTCTTGAAGGGGAGCCTTCAGGAGAAGGGTATTATGCTGATCCAAGAGGACCTGGGACTGGGAATCTAGAATCTCCGCCTGATCGTTGATCTGCTGGACAAGCCCTGGCACGGCATTGAGCTTATCAGAGGCTGTCTCGGGCAATAGCTTTCGAATGGAACGATAGATGCCGAAGGTCCGTCCTTTTTTCTTTCGATAAAGGCGCCCAAGAAACCTGCGGAGCGTGTAACGACTGAAGCTATCGGAGAAGAACGAAGTAGCGCTGGCTTCGATGTTGTGGGCTTCATCAAAAATAATTTTTCCAAATGGAGGTAGAACGGCTGTGGATTCGAAGCCCAATCCCGACATCCGCATTGCCAGATCCGAAAAGAGGAGATGATGATTTACGACGAGAATCGATGCTGCGGCGGCTTCGCGACGGTTTTTCAGTATGAAGCAACTTTCCCTTGCACGACAGTGCAGCCCATGGCAGGAGTCCGCATCGGAGCAGATCCGCCACCAGACACTGTCGGACGGATAGAAGGAGAGGTCACTGCGACTGCCCGTTTCAGTCGTTTGCGCCCACTTCCCGATCGCCTGCAGCTCGCCGAGATCCTCGTCTCCCACGCTTTCTTCGGCGCCGTTTTCGGCGCCGCCGTCTTCGGAGCCACCATCGTCGCTGATACCATCTACCGCAGCGGCGACTTCCTCATCAGCGACAACATCGTCGTCGAAAATCTCGCCGCCTAAAAGGGAGCTTTCTTCCAAAGCCTCGGCCAGACGGCGAAGGCAAATGTAATTTCCGCGGCCTTTTAAAAGGACGACGTTGGGATCTGAATCCAGAAGCTTCTTCACCAGAGGTATGTCTTTCTCCAGAAGCTGCTGCTGCAGATTGATGGTTGCAGTCGATACGACGACACGTTCTTCGTTGAGGGAAACCCACTTGAGCGCAGGAAGCAGATACGCCAAAGACTTGCCGACACCTGTGCCAGCCTCCGCTATGCAGAGCCGCTCTCCGTTAAAGGTCTCGCAGATCGACTTCAGCATTTCGATCTGAGAGTTTCTCTCTTCGTAATAGGGCAGCAGTTGACTGAGCTTTCCACCGGACTCAAGCGCGCCCGCCAGAGACTCGGCATCGAGGTATTGCTTTTCCCGTCGTGGAATCGGCTCGGCAACGACATAGATCTCTTCGACCCTGTTGTCGACGATAAAGAACCCGATACCCTGGTTCCCGAGCGAGGAGGCAATGCCTAAATCGGCCTTACTCGGGGTTAGCTCGCCAGAGGGATGATTGTGAATGACCACATCGCTTCTCTCAATGTAGAGGCGTAATGCCGGAACCGAGTTTTCGTCACCTCTGGCAGCGACCCGGATGCTCTGGACGATGCCCTCCTGGTCAATCGTGCCCACGCAGAAGACTTCGTTCCCGCCGGTCTCCTGTATAGCCTCACGAACGGAGGCAATGACTGCGGGATCAAGTTTCTCTTGGCTCTTCATCTAGGAATTGTCTGATGTGAAAGCCGAGATCAGGCAACGGAGCACCTCGGCGAACTCAGAAGCAACGCTGCGGCCCGTTTCGAGCACCTCCTCATGACTCAGCGGTTGGTCAAGTATTCCCGCTGCCATATTGGTGATGCAGGAGATGCCCAAAACCTTTAGGCCAAGATAATTTGCGGCAATGGCTTCGGGAACCGTAGACATGCCGACCATATCGGCGCCGATTTGACGAAGCATGCGTATCTCTGCCGGGGTTTCATAGGTAGGCCCCAGAAGGGCGGCATACACCCCCTCATTGAGCGATTGATGCCAAGCTTCTTGCGCCAGAGCCCGAAGCTTGCGATCGTAGGCTTCGCTCATATCAGGAAATCTTGGTCCCAGCGCTTCGATGTGCGGCCCGACCAGAGGATTTTGCCCCATGAGATTGATATGATCCCTCAACAGAACCAGATTGCCGGGTTTAAAGGCAGTGTTTACCGCTCCTGCAGCGTTGGTGAGCACGAGATGCGTCACTCCAAGCTGCGCCAAAAGAAAGATGGGAAGCACAATCTCGTCCATGGAACGTCCCTCATACGCATGGAATCGTCCGGCGAGAACCGCGGCTTGCCTGCCAAACTTGAGCAGACCTCTATGCCCTGCCACAGTCGGGAGAGGGAAACCTTCTATCTCAGAGTACGGAATCGAAGCGCCGTCCATACGATCAACAAACTCTCCTAATCCCGAACCCAAAACGATTCCGACCTTTGGGAAACCCGTTCTTGTCGGATCTATCTTAGCTTTTACAGATTGCACCGCTTTTCGAAGCCTCGGCTCGAAATCCTCTTTCATGCCTCCCCCTCCAAGGGTTCGATATCGATCCAGCAGCGCTTCTTCCATGATTCAGTCGCCTTCTCCGCCAGTTGCACCCCCCGGGCTCCCTCCAATAATGTCCAGGGGAACGGGGCGTTAGCGGCGTAGTGCTTCAAGAAGAGCTCCCACTGAGCCTTGAAGGCATTTTCGTAATCCATATTGTCAGGGACCCTCTGCCAGTCTGCGTAGTAGTCAATGGTACTGGGGATATCAGGATTCCATACCGGACGAGGTGTAGCGGCTGCGGGCTGTATGTAGCACTCCCTCAATCCCGCCACTGCCGTTCCCTTAGCACCATCGACTTGGATCGTTAAAAGATCGTCCCTCCGCACCCTGACGACCCAGGAAGAATTGAAGTGACAGATTGTGCCCCTGTCGCAGAGAAAGGTCGCGTATGCCGCATCCTCGGCGGAACAGGCATAGTCTTTGCCCTCTTCGTCCCGCCGGCTTTTTATATGTGTTGCTGCCAGGCATGAGACCGATTTGATGCGACCGAAAAGCCCGCCGATTACATAGCTCCAGTGAGAAAACATATCAACGAGAATTCCGCCGCCTTCCTCTTTGCGGTAGTTCCACGATGGGCGTTGACAGAGCTGTTCCTTACCATCAAAAACCCAGTAACCAAACTCGCCTCTCACAGTGTAGATC
>CAZLRN010000423.1:0-4274 GCA_964561715.1 uncultured Spirochaetales bacterium | reverse complement strand
GCTGGGACGAGGCAGGGAAACCCCTTCCTGAAACTCTTCGCGCGTTGGGTCTGGAAAAAATAGCTGAGGAGCTACAATAAGCAGCCGATCGGCAGCTGCTCGTTGACTTGTTCCCGTCGCAACATGTTGATTTTCGCAATCTTGATATCACTTTTGCCGTTACCCTGAGAAATCAGGAAAATACCTCTGTTCGCTCCTTGAGCGGCACTTCGGAAGCCTCATGAACGGGAGCCCTAGACAAAATATTGCGCGCGTGAAAACCGTCTCCCGCTTCCTCTCTTCCAGGCTCGTGATGCTCTCCTCGATCATCTTCCGTCGCTTCTCCGAGTTAGTCCTCCCCCCTCTTGAATGGCGGGATCTGGCAGACAAACACCGTGCGGAAGATCTGAGCGAGAGTTTAGCCTGCCCTTTGCACAGCGATTACTTTTCCTTGCCTAATCGGTTGGTTCAGTTCTAAATCGATCGCGGGGCACGTCCTGTGACCTGGTGTGGGACTCATGGCGCCTCTTATCTGCACACCCTGAGGTCACAGCACGTAGTCGAAGGGAGGCCCCTGGGGGCCTGGCGGGACTAAAAGATCCACCCTCTCCTATGCCAATAACCATATTCGAGCGATAGAGACACCCAAAGTGCATATTAATATTTGGGAATTTATAAAAAATATTGAAACTTGCCACCAAGTTATACTAGACCTATAATTCAATATTCTGTTTTGGAGAAGCTTGATATGTTGTGGCGATTCAAGGACAAGACGGACAAGTTGGCCTTGAAGCAGAGTTTTTGGTATCGTCTCAGGAAGGATATATACTACCACCGCCACATCTATATCATGCTCCTCCCAGTAATCCTTTACTATCTCCTCTTTCATTACCAGCCCATGTACGGCGCCCAGATCGCCTTCAAGAATTTTCTTCCGGCAAAGGGTATCTGGAATAGTCCTCTGGTTGGGCTGAAGCATTACGAAGCTTTCTTCCGCAGCTACTATGCCGTTCGCATTATCAGGAACACCATCCTTCTGAATTTTCTGAATATACTCTTTGGATTTCCTGCGCCGATCATTCTTGCCCTGCTTCTCAACGAGATCATCAATAACAAGCTTAAAAGACTCGTCCAGACCATGACCTATCTCCCCCATTTCATCTCTATGGTTGTAGTCTGCGGGATCATTCTGGACTTTCTGTCGCGGGATGGAGTCGTGAACGAGATCATCGGATTTCTGGGGATCGAGCCGATCCCCTTTATGATTCAACCCGAGTGGTTTCGTTTTGTTTATGTGAGCTCCGGTATCTGGCAGCAGGTCGGATGGGGCTCGATCATCTATCTCGCTGCCCTCTCGGGCATCAATTCTGAGCTTTATGAAGCTGCCAAAGTGGACGGCGCAGGAAGATGGAGGCAAACCCTGAGCATAACGATTCCTGGCATTGCGCCCACGATTATCATCATGCTGATCCTCAGGATGGGCAGAATGATGAACATCGGCTTGGAGAAGGTTCTGCTTTTGTATAATTCGAATACCTACGAAACGGCAGATGTTATTTCCACATTTGTCTATCGGAAGGGTCTGCTGGAGATGAGCTACAGCTACAGCACGGCCGTAGACCTTTTCAACTCCGTTATCAATTTTCTCATGTTGGTAATCGTAAACAGGATCAGCCGGAGGGTGACGGAGACCAGTCTCTGGTAGGAGGTAGGAGAACCGGTCAGTGAGGATAAAATGGCTTTGAAACGAAGCACTGGCGAGAGGATATTCTATTTTTTCGATGCTAGCTTTCTCATTTTCCTTATGATTCTGTGCCTCTACCCCTTTCTCTACGTAGCCTTTGCCTCGGTCAGTAATCCCAAAGATATCGTGCAGCACCGCGGTATCCTTCTTTGTCCTCTCGGCTTCACGCTGGCATCTTACAAGATGGTCTTTGAGAATCCCATGATCCTGGTCGGCTATCGGAACACCCTCATTATCCTCGTTGCGGGAACGAGCCTGAATTTGCTGCTAACGACATTAGGAGCCTACGGTCTGTCCCGCAAAAAGCTATTGCTTCGCAATATGATCATGTTCGCAGTCGTCTTTACCATGATGTTCCGAGGAGGCTTGATTCCCCTATACCTGCAGGTCAGGAGTCTCGGGCTGCTGGACACGCGCTGGGCGCTCATCCTTCCTTCGGCCATCAGCGCCTGGAACCTGATCATCATGAGGACGTATTTTTTGACCATTCCGGACAGCCTGGAAGAGTCGGCGCGGATAGACGGGGCAAACGACTGGACGATCCTCTTTCGGATCATTTTCCCTCTGGCTATGCCTGTAGTCGCGGTCATGCTCTTGTTCTACGGCGTTTACCACTGGAATTCTTGGTTTCATGCAATGATATTTCTTAGGGAACGGACCCTCTATCCCCTGCAGATAATACTGAGGGAGATCCTGATAGCAAATGATACATCTGGGATGACGACCAGCCTCGTCGATGTGCGAGATGAGGAGCAGATCGGAGAGACGATCAAGTATTCGACGATTATAGTTGCGACACTACCCATCCTGTTCATCTATCCGGCTCTCCAGAAGTACTTTATGAAGGGAATACTCATTGGGGCTATCAAGGGTTGAGGGGGCGTTTTTTTGGTGGTCGACTTGGCTTGCGTGACGCCATAAAAAATGGTTGAAACCTTCTTTTGTATGAAGGAGGGATACAAAAACTTTATCAAGGAGGCATGTTATGCCAAAAAGACTCTGTCTCTTTCTACTGGCGGCCACAATTTTACTGCCAGTAGGCGTTTTTGCCCGAGGAGAAGCGGAGGACACGACAGCGGCTGCGGAGAAAGGACCGGTTACGCTGACCTGTTTCTGGCGACTGGATCCTAAAACCGCCATGACGCTGAAAAGCCAGTCTGAAATGACTGTCTTCAAGGATTTGGAGGAAAAAACTGGTGTGAGATTCGATTTCAAGCATCCTCCAGTTGGACAGGAGAAGGAGCAGCTCAACCTGATGCTGGCCTCCAATGACTTGACTGACCTCATTTTCTGGAACTGGTGGGATGTGCCAGGGGGCCCCGGAGCCGTCATCAATGGAGGGCAGATCATAGCCCTGAACGATCTCATCGACAAGTATGCGCCGAACATGAAGAGGGAATTGGAGGTGGAGCATCCGGACTACAGGAAACAGGTTACGCTGGATGATGGGACCTACTACATGATCCCTAAATTCAAGCACGAGCTCTACGTCCGGATCAGCCATGGTTACCAGGTTCGTTAAGACTTTCTCGAACGAGTGGGAATAGAGCCGCCGAAAACCCTGGACGAATGGTATACGATGTTGACGGTATTCAAGACAAAGGATGCCAACGGCAATGGAGATCCGAACGATGAAATCCCTTTTGGCGGCTACGATAACGGCAACTATTCGCTTCGTAGGTTCGCTTATACCTTTGGCGTCATGAACGAGTTTTGTCTGGACAACAACAAGGTCAAATACGGCCCCATCCAGCCTGCATACAAGGACTTCCTCGCGACCATGCGGAAGTGGTACGCCGAAGGCCTGATCGATCCCGACTACGTCTCTATAGACAGGAAGGGTTTCGAGGCCAAGGTGGTGGGTGATAAGATCGCCTCCTATGCCGGCCTGATGAATGGACATATGGGCAAATTCCTCGGTCTGAGAAAGGATGATCCCAACTTCAGGCTGATCGGTCTCCAACCCCCGATCGGACCTGCGGGAAAGCCATACGGGCCGATGAACAATGCGGCTACAGGCGATGGCCTCGCGGTGTCCAGCACATGCAAAGACAAGGCAGCAGCATTGAGGTGGGGGGACTACCTCTTCACTGAGGAAGGGATTCGCATGATCAACTTCGGGAGAGAGGGATTGACCTATACCATGAGGAACGGCGAGCCTATTTTCACCGATCTGATACTCAACAATCCTGACGGACTTCCCATGATCAACGCGCTGTGCCAGCACAACTGGGCGGCCCATGCCGGCCCGGGCTATCAGCTGGAGAGTACCTTCCGGCAGATCCAGCTTCCTGCGCAACAGAATGCGGTTACCCTGTACCGTACCACCACAGATACATCGCTGCTCATGCCTCCGGCCTTTCCCAATCCAGAGGAGGCAGAAACATTGGCGACGATCATGAACGACATTCAGACCTACGTAGATGAGATGTTCAACAAGTTTGTCATGGCTCAGATTCCTATGTCCGATTTCGACAGCTACGTCAAAACGATCGAACGTATGGGAGTCGCCAAGGCAACCGCCATCTGGCAGAAGGTGATAGACAGATAC
>CAZLRN010000422.1:0-4274 GCA_964561715.1 uncultured Spirochaetales bacterium | reverse complement strand
GAGACTCGTTTTTCTATACTGGCGCATCTCGCCTCCCTATGGCGATGGATCATTTTTCGAGGACGATCATGAATCTCAAACGCGCAAGCGGCATTCTGCTCCACCCCACCTCATTGCCTGGGCCCTTCGGCATAGGGGACTTGGGTAGCGCGGCCTTTGAGTTCGTCGATATCCTCAAGCGGGCCAAGCAGGGTCTCTGGCAGATGCTTCCCCTGGGTCCAACGAGCCTCGGAAACTCACCGTACACATCCCCCTCTTGCTTTGCGGGAAACATCCTGCTCCTTTCACCGGAACAACTGGTACTTGAGGGATTTCTCGACTCTTCGCAGATAGAGAATCCTCCAGAGTTTGATCGAGATGCGGTGCAATACGACGACGTGATGAGCTGGAAGGTTCCGTTACTCGAGCTGGCAGCTGAGAGGTTCCTGGCTGCTGCTCCTGATTATCATAAAACACAGTTCGAGTCTTTCTGCCTTCGGCACTCAGAGTGGCTCGATGATTTTTCGCTCTTCACTGCCTTAAAGAGTCTTTTCTTGGCGCGAGTCCGAGCTACGGGCAAGGCTGGCGGCACATGGAAGGATCTCTGGGAGATAGATATTGCACAGAGGGAGCCCGAAGCCCTTGAGAGGTGGCGTCGCGAACTTGTCGGCGAAATAGCCATTCAGAAGGTTCTTCAGTACTTCTTTTTCTCGCAATGGCGCAAGCTTCGGGACCACGCTGCAAGCCGGAGAATCAAGATTATCGGCGACATACCCATCTATGCGGCCTACGACAGCTCCGATGTGTGGGCCAGGCGGGAGCTGTTTTTGCTCGATGACGAGGGAGATCCCGAGGTGGTTGCGGGGGTGCCTCCGGACTACTTCAGCGAAGACGGCCAGCTTTGGGGCAATCCCCTCTATGACTGGAAGGCCATGGCGGAGCGGGGCTACCAGTGGTGGATCGAGCGAATCAGGACTGCTTTGGAGTTGGTGGATTTCCTACGTATCGATCACTTCAGAGGTTTCGAATCCTTCTGGGCGGTGCCCTTCGGCGAGAAAACAGCCGCCACGGGCAAATGGATCAAGGGCCCCGGTCAGGCTTTCTTCGAGGCCGTCGTCGATGCTTTGGGAGACTCTCCGATCATAGCAGAGGATCTCGGCGTCATCACACCTGAGGTCGAAGCCTTGCGAGACTGCTTTGAGTTTCCGGGAATGAGAGTGCTGCAGTTTGCCTTCGATGCCGGAACGAACGAGAGATTCGATGCAACGAACCCTTTCCTTCCGCACAATCATGCTGCCCGATCGGTCGTCTACACCGGAACCCATGATAACGACACGACTCGGGGATGGTATGAAAAACGGAGCACGAAAGAGAAAGACTTTGTGCGCCGATATTTTGCGCGACCCGATGACGATATCGTGTGGGACTTTATAAGGGCTGCAATGTCATCGGTGGCTGCCATGGCCATCATTCCGCTTCAGGATGTGCTGAACCTTGGCAGCGAGGCCAGAATGAACACCCCTTCGGTCCCCGACGGAAACTGGCAATGGCGATACCAGAGAGATGCCATAGATGACGGCACGATAGATAGACTCGTAGAGATGTCCCGGATCTACGGCCGAAACTGCCACCAGTTCTGAAACAAAGAGCCGGCGTCGGTTTTCGGCTCAGGCTGAGATCTCAAGGGGTACTTCGCTGACCCGCTTATCTTTATCGACCCTAAAGGCTCGAATCTCATCGGTCGACATCGAGTAGATCAGGTAGGTGATGCTCGTGTCGTAGGCGAGTCGGATATCTTCCTCTGACATACGGGCCGGAGTGGCCGGATGGCTGTGATAGACGCAGAAGAGCTCCACTCCTTTTGCTGTGGCTTTTTCCAGCGCCGCGAACTGCTCCTCCGGTACGAAGGAGTAGTGCACCGGGCTTTCGTCGGCGTTTTTCATGGAGATGATCTCCTGGACCTCACCGTCGACGCCGGCCAGATAGCCGCAGGCTTCGTTGGGCGCCTCGGCTCTGGCCTGGCTCTTTATCCTGTCGTAGATGGATTGCGGCAGCCTTATCATTTCTCGATCAACACCCTGTGAACATTGCCATCGACGTGTCCTACACTGAGCACATTGTAACCCTGCTCCTTCGCGGCTTTAGGCACATTCTCTAGGGGCTCTCCCTCTGTAAGTAGGACTTCGAGGCGATCCCCCGCCTTGAGCTCTTCCAGCTTTAGCTTGGTCTTTACGAAGGTCATGGGACAGTGATCTTTCGTTATATCCAGTGTGTATATCATCTTAAACAAATAGGGTTTCGCCGTCCTTCGACAACTCGAGAAACTTGGCGACCCCCAAAACCTCCTTGATTTCAGGAATAAAATCTTTGTCGGCGATTCCAAGAATATTCATCGACATTTCGCAGGCGTAAAGATTCACCTTAAGAGCGATCGCAGCCTGAATGAGCTCCTCCAGAGTGGCGACGTTCCGTTTTTTCATCAAACGAGTCATGATCTTGGGACTGCTTCCTGCGAAGTTTAGCCTACTCATGGGAAGGTTTCTGGAACCTCCAGCGAGAAAGTTGAAGGTCTTTGCCAGAATGCCTTTACCCGAAAAGGCTCTCCCCTTGCCGATCTTGATGATGTTCAGGCCCCAAAATGTGAAGAAGAGGTTGACCTCATAGTTGATCGCCGCCGCTCCCGTCGCCATGGTAAAGGCAGCTACGGCTTTATCGAACTCTCCGCTGAAACAGACAATCGAAAGCTTTTTCATGGATTTGCCTCCGCTATAGGATTGATCGAAATCACGGATGATGTCACTGCAGTTTCGAAGCCACGTTGCGGGTGGCCGGCCGAGGCGTGGGCGGGCTCAGCCGCCCACGCTGAGCCCGCACCGCTGCTTAGGCGTCATGCCTTTATCTTGCTCTCCTAGATATTGTACATGGGCGCCTTATCCAAGCTTTGTCTTTCCAGGATTATCTCCTCGAGAGTCAGATCCAACATCCTGCGAATGCCGCTCTCCAGCCTGTTCCAGAAAAAATCGAGCATGCCGTTTTTTTTCGGCTCTGAAACCACCTCAAGCTTGCCTTCGAGTGAGCTCATTACCTCGAGAACCTTGATCGCGGATGGATCCCTTGCCAGAGAGTAGCCGCCACGTGATCCACGGAAGCTTTCCACGAGCCCCGTTTTTTTCAGGAGCACGAGTAGCTGCTCCAGATAGTGCTGAGGTATGCCGTGAGCTTCGGCGATATCCCTAATTTGAACAGGACCCATGCCGTGCTTCATTGCCAGTTCGGTCATAGCCGTCAATCCATAGACGCTTTTTGCGGATAGTGAAAACATATACTTCTCTTTGTCAATTTATTTAGTTAAGATTAATCAAAAACAGGCGTATTGTCAAGGTCTTTTTGCCAAAGGGCATGCGGATTTGATCGGGCTAATTTTTTCGGGGAGGCGCTAGTCTTTTCAGCGGATCATACGGATGGTGTGATTGATTCGATCCGCGACGTAAAGGAACTCACCGTCAGTCGTCAGTCCCCCGGGATTATTGAACCTAGCCGCTGTACCAAGGGCATCCGTTGAGCCGGAAGATCCTGGATATCCAGCGAAGGTATTGACCTCAGCTGTTTCGATGCCGATCCTCCGGATCGTGTGGTTGCCCTTGTCCCCGATATAGAGATATTCCCCATCGGTTGCTATTCCTCTGGGAGCATTGAAGCGGGCGGCGGCCCCAATTCCGTTTGCAGACCCAGGAGTATCCGCCAACCCCGCAAGGGTCGATACTAAGCTGTTCGTGAGGTTCATTGCTCTTATCGTGTGGTTGCTGCTATCTACGATATACAGGGTCTGGCCGGTTGTCGTAATCCCTTCGGGGTTTTCGAACTGGGCAGCTGTTCCGATTCCGTCAGCTTCGCCCTGAATGCCCGGAGTTCCGGCAATAGTGGTGACCTCAGCTGTGGCAATGACGATTCGGCGGATCGAGTGATTGTTTCGATCCGCCACGTAAAGGTAAGTGCCGTCGGTTGTGATCCCCTTGGGCCAATTGAACCGTGCCGAAGCACCGATACCGTCGGCCGTGCCGGTCATTCCTGCTGTTCCCGCAAGAGTCGTCGTTTCCCGGGTGGCTATAACGATTTTGCGAATCGTGTTTCCAGAATCCGAAACATACAGATTTGCGCCGTCCGTTGTGATTCCCTTGGGATTATCGAATCGGGCTGCCGGGCCGACTCCGTCGGCCGATCCAGATACCCCGGCTAAGCCCGCCAGGGTTGAAACATATCCTGTAGCGAGATCAATTTTCCTTATGGTGTGATTT
>CAZLRN010000421.1:0-4282 GCA_964561715.1 uncultured Spirochaetales bacterium | reverse complement strand
ATGAATCATACCGGTATTCACTACCTGATTGGTTGGGATACAAACGCTCTACCAGATTCCCTGCCGCATTATATTGAAACGCCGTATGTTGGCCTTCGGGATCGATAAGCACTAAAAGCTTCCCAGTCCTATCATATCTGAACTGGGTATTGCGAGCGTTTCCACCGTAGGCGATTGAACGCTCAATTTGGTTGCCAACTTTATCATAGAAGTACTTTATTACCGTAGCTTCCCGACTGCGAGGTCGATTTGAATGATGAACCTCGACAAGTCGATTCAGCTTATCATATAGATAGGAATCCGCGACATCCTGATTTGTTGCAGAAATCAGATTCCCTTCTGCATCCCATTCGAGCTCATTGAATCCACCATTGGAAAAATCGACTCGAGTAAGTCGATTTGCCGGATCATAAAAATACTGAGTGTCCACGCCGCTAAAATCATACTTACTTACAAGATTGCCGACAGCATCGTACGTGTAGCTCTGCCTTTTACCCAATCGGTCGATTTCTTGGGTCATCCTATTCAGACTGTCGTACTCGTACCGATGTGGTTTCCCCTTGCCAATCCGTTCTTCTATGCGGTTGCCGCGGCTGTCATAGGAATAGAAAACCGTTTCGCCAGACTGATTGGTAGTTTCCTTAAGTCGGCCTGCCCAATCATGGCTGTATCTCGTGGAATGCCCCAGCGCATCGGCTATAGCGGAAAGATTCCCCAGCTTGTCATAATCGTAGCACTTCGAGCGACCAAGGGGATCGGTTACCTTTTTCACGCTTCCAAGCTGGTCGAACTCATACGAAGTTTCGTTGCTTAACGGATCGGTGATCTTGCTTATGTTGCCTAAAACATCATACCCATATTCGCTCTGATTGCCCTCTGCGTCCGTTTTTCTAATGAGCCGATCAAGCGAATCGTATTCGAATGTCGTTTCGTCGCCCAACTCATCTGTGACTACGGTAACTTTGCCTGTAGGGCTGTAACGAAAGCCTCGAGTATCTCCTGACGGATTCTCTATTTCTTCGAGCAAAGAGACGTTGTTGTAGCTATAACGGCTCTGATAACCCCGCTTACTTGTCACCGAAGCGACCAGACCGCGTGGATCGTATTCAATTTGTATAGCATTGCCTAAAGGATCTATTTCGGAAATTAACCGCTGAAGGGCATCATACTGAAATTTGGTGATATGCCCTAGCGCATCTATAAGCTCAGTGAGCTTTCCGACACCGTCATATCGATACTCTGTTCGGTTTCCTTCAGCGTCCACTTTGAGTATGAGACGATTTCGGCTATCGTAAGTCCATTCGGTCATCTCCCCTGCTTCGTCCCTCTCAAAGAGCAGATTACCGCCTTGGTCATATCCATATGTGCAAGCCGATCCGTCCGGATTTCTTGCACTGATCAAGCACCCTCGAAAATCATAATCATACTCAAATAGGTTTCTCTCCGGATCGATCATTGCCTGTAAATAGCCCAAGGAGCTATGCCGATAGCGCCATACTGCGTCGATGTTCACAAATTCCTTTTCAGCCAGGTTTCCAACTGAATCATATATATAGCGGGTTCGATATTTCCCGCCTATGATTTTTTCAATAAGCTTGCCGTCGCCTCTGTATCGAAACTCAAGTTCTTCACCAAGCGGATTGACGATCCTTATGAGCTCATGTCTCCTGTTATAAAAGAATTTGGTGGACCTTCCCCCCTTATCCTTTTTTTCGATGAGATCATTTCGGTTGTTGTACTGAAAGCTCTCGCTGTTGCCGGCGGGATCTGTCACGTTGATAAGCCGATTCAATCGATCGTACTCATATCTCGTAACGTTCCCCAAAGGATCAGTATAGGCCAGTCTATTGCCCACAGGATCATGTTCAAAGCGATGCAAATGTCCAGCCGCATCCTTAATCGATGCCACATAGCCGTATTTATCGTAGGAGTAGAACGTGGAGTCACCTAACTCATTGGCATACTTGGTGGCCTGACCTACCGAGTTGTATACATAGGAAATGGATGTGCCATCGGGATGCGTGATTTTAAGCAGGCTGCCGTTGTTGTCACAGGCGTACTGTGTTCTCTGACCCCTCTTGTCGATGTAGCTCGCTAAAAGGTTCAAAGCGTTAAAGGACCAGGATTCTTGGTTGCCAAGGGGATCAACCTCACGGATTTTATTGCCATGAGTGTCGTAGTAGTATCGAAAAGTGTTTCCACCCCGATCAGTGAAGCTAACGAGGTTGTTATGGTCATCGTATGACCTCTTTTCAAAGCTGCCATCAGCGTAATCGATTTGCGTATTTAAGCTTTTCGGATTGAAGTGATGCCTCTCGCTTATGCCAGACGGATTTCGGTACTCCGTATAGCCATTGTAATAATGAAAAGACTCGCTCAATCCTTCCTCATCTACAGACTGAGTGACAAGGAGTTTACCGCCTCGGTTTGAATAGCTGTACCTGCGCTGGCTGCCGTCGGGCTTGATGATACGGATTATGCGATTCCCGCTGTACTCGTATCGAACAGTATTCCCCTCCTGATCGCTTCTACTCACTAGTCTACCTTCAGAATCGTAAGAATATCTGACCTCCCTTCCCATCGGATCGACGACTTTGACTATTCGATCTCCCGACCAGAACAATCGAACGATACGACCGTAGCTATCCTGAATCTGAACAAGCTTCCCACCAGAGTAGGCGAAGCAAAGCTGGTTTCCGTTTCGATCTGTTATCGTTGTAATGAGACCGTAGGCGCTGTAGCGGTATTTCGTCGAGTCCATTTTTACGAGAAGGTAGCTGCCGTTAGGCTGAATGCTCAGCGAATCGTAAGATGGAGTCGAAGAACGGCAAGCCGAGCCGTCTGGATAGGGATTTGAGAGATGATACTTGGGCGGCTTTTCTATAGAGTAGAGTCGCGGTGTTCCATTTTCATCTATCAGAGTAAGCGTCTCGTTTCCCGTCAGGAATAGATGCTCGGGATCCGTAGAGTTGACAACGTAGCGATTTTTGAGCCTGTTAGATTCAGCCAGTGCTGCCTTCCGTTCAGCAATTTCCAGTCGGGTCTGAATTTCTCTATGATGCGTCTTTAATGCGACTGACCGAAGGTATCTGATTCTCTCTTCAGAATCCGGCTGCATTCCGCGTACAATTCGAGTCTCATAGCTAAAAGTCCATCCCGGGCCGAATCCGTGTCCGTAATTGCGATCGCTCTGATATATCCGTTCGATCTCAAACCCGAGGCTTTCGAAGCAGACACTTACGTCCGTTTCTCGGGTGACAAAAAAACCCGTAGCAACTCTGACCGGATCACCGAGGGTCTGGCTTCCATCCATCGTTGTGATCTGATCAGTTGCATACTGATTCTGAGTCTCTATTCCATATAGCTCCTGGTAATAGGCATCATCTAGGGCAATGCGGTCCTCGATGGGAGTTTCTTCTTTTTCGTCGCCATCTTCGCCAGGGCCTGTACCGCTGGACTCCTCTTCTTCGCCGCTTTCACCGGTGAAATACTCCAAAGATTCGTCGTCGGTATCATCGCTCATTCCCGGATGAGAAATAAAGAGCAGGACTATGACAATAGTGATAAGGAACAGAAATGTTTTTTTCATGACCTGTTATCGCAACATCAAAGACGACCGTGAGGGGTAGAAGACTCAGATGCTTGTGTCTTTGATAACTGGCCTTTCTATTTTTAATGTAATGTCCAATATACCACTATAGATAAAAATTATCAATATCTCTTTTAAATTATTTTTATCAATTTTTATAATTACCTGAATCAGTAGGAAATTGTCGGCCTCAATACATAGAGAGATAAGTTAAGCACCCCAGCCACATATCCGTCGCTCGATGTTGCTGGCACCGCTCTTCGATGGCTCAATTGTCTCTCCCGCAGCATTGGGATACAATTTCTCCGGTAATCTCGGACTTGATAGCCTGGACTTGCAGGAAGACTCTGCACCGGGCAGTTGAACAAACAAAGCAATGGATACCACACCTCAGCCCAATCAGATCACCGGCACCATAAAAAACATCGTCTTCCAGAACAAAGAAAACGGCTACACAGTGCTCCGCACCACAGATGGGCGCACACTCACCGGTATCGTCCCTGATGTTTCGGCAAACCTTAGGGAAGCCGACTTCACCGCAACGGGGGTATGGAAGCGCCATAAAGCCTACGGACCTCAGTTCGAGTTTGCCGAGCTGACAATTAATGAAAGCGATCTCTTCTACTTCCTCTCCCGCATCGGCAAACGCATAGGACGAAAAATGGCGCACCGGCTTCTCACGCGCTACGAGGA
>CAZLRN010000420.1:0-4289 GCA_964561715.1 uncultured Spirochaetales bacterium | reverse complement strand
GTCCAGTGATGCCGGGTATAGCTAGCTCCAGAAAGTTCGAGCGCTACATCGCGCCCTATGTTTTTCTTCTTCCCATGGTTGTGGGACTCGCTGTGTTTCGACTGGGGCCCGTCATCTGGGCTTTTTTACTGAGCTTTCAACACTACAATCCCTTTCAGGGGGGAACGTGGGTCGGCCTGCAGAACTTCAAGGAGCTTCTCGAGGACCGGGAATTCGGGCAGACCTTTTTCAACACCGTCAACTTCACACTCATGTATCTCCCCCTGGGGGTGGCTACCTCCCTCGTCCTTGCCGTTTTGGTCAACAACAGGCTCAGGGGAATCGTTCTCTTTCGAGCCCTCTTCTTTTTGCCCGTGATCAGCGCCACGGCTGCCATCGGGGCCATATGGGCCTGGCTACTCAATCCGCTCTACGGTCTCGTCAACTACGGCATCAAGATAGTTTTGGGGATTCCCGGTCCGGAGTGGCTGGGAAGCCCCAAGACGGCGCTCTTTACCATTGTGTTGATCAACGTCTGGCGCACCATGGGCTACACGATGGTCATCTTTCTGGCGGGGCTGCAGAACATCCCCCAGGAGCTGTTAGATGCGGCCTGGGTGGACGGGGCCGGCAAGGTCAGAACATTCTTCAAGGTGACCTTGCCCCTGCTCTCTCCGACCACGTTCTTTGTGATCGTTATCACAATCATTAATTCCTTTCAAATCTTTGACCTCGTATACATCTTGACCGCCCCGGCGGCGGGCACGAGTGACACTGTGGGCGGTCCCATGGGCTCGACCAACGTCCTGGTCATCTCGATCTTTCAGAATGCTTTCCAGTACAACAGGATGGGCTATGGAGCCGCCCAAGCCTACGTTCTCTTCCTGCTGGTGGCGGTTATCACTCTGATCAACTTCAAGTTCCAAAAGCGATGGGTCTACTACCGATGAAAACCGCCGAAGCTCGAATCAGACTGGTCACCCTCAGGACGATCCACTACCTGTTTCTCATCGCCGTCGCTCTCACCGTGCTCGTGCCCTTTGCCTGGATGATTTCGACGTCCCTCAAAGACAGGGGAGTTCTGACTGAAGTACCCCCGCGCTGGATTCCCGAAGAAGCGCACTGGGAGAACTATCCCGAGGTGCTCATCGAGAGGCACTTTCTGCGTTTCAGCGTCAACAGCGTTATCATCTCGCTCTCCGTCGCAGTGGGGCAGCTGCTGACCTGTTCCATGGCGGGATTCGCCTTTGCGCGTATGCAGTTTCCGGGGCGCAATATCCTCTTCGCTATTCTCATTGCGACGATGATGGTTCCCATACAGGTGATGATTATTCCTGAGTTTCTCATCATGCTCGGCCTCGGATGGGTGGATCACCCCATGTTTCTCGCTCTTATCGTTCCATCGTGGCTGGCAGGCAGCTTCGGCACCTTTCTGCTCAGGCAGTTCTACATGGCTATCCCCCAGGATCTGGAGGATGCGGCCCGGATCGACGGCTGCAATATCTTCGGCATCTACTGGAAAATCTTCGTTCCTTTGGCACAGCCGGCGCTGGCGACCCTTTTTATCTTCGCCTTTATGTCTTCCTGGAACCAGCTCCTCCGTCCTATCCTGTACCTCACCTCCCGGGACCGCATGACCCTCACGATAGGGCTGGCTGAGTTCAGCCGGCAGTACGAGGTCAACGAAAACCTCAAAATGACCGGAGCCTTCATCTGCCTCCTCCCACTCGTCGTTCTCTACGCCTTTGCCCAGAAATACTTCGTCCGGGGCATCACGCTTTCCGGTCTCAAGGGCTAGGATAGAGGTCCGACACAAGAAAAAAATGCTTGTATCTCTGTCAGGGCTGCTGATATAGTCCTAAAGATAGGAGCAAAGCATGAGTCGATTTATCGTTCTTCTGGCCATTTACGGGGTGATTGGTACCGCCATTTCTTTTTATGTGATGAAGGCGAAGCAGTCTCAGGAGGACTACTTTGTCGGTGGTCGGGCGATCAGCTGGTTTGTTTCAGCCATGACCTACGCCGCCACAACGTACTCGGCCTTCATGATGGTGGGCCTCGTGGGGCTATCCTACAAAACAGGCATTGGATCCTTCATCTTCGAGATCGCCTATCTCGTTGCCACTTTGATTCTGCTCTCGATCTACGGCCGGAGAATATGGGAGCTCGGTAAAACCCGCGGCTTTGTCTCTCCCATGGAGATGTTTTCGGATCGCTACGGCCCTCTCACAGGGTCGGTTGGGGCTCTCATTGCGTTTGTCGCCCTGATCCCCTATACCTCTGTTCAAGTGATCGGACTGGCTCTGATATTCGGAAACTACAACATCGGTTTCACCGAAGGGGTCATCGTCGCAACCGTCATTATCTGTCTCTGGGCCTTTATAGGGGGCTTGAGGGGGGTCGCGCTTACGGACGCTCTGCAGGGACTGTTTATGATCGCGGTGGCCATAGTCGCGGTGGTGTGGTGCGGCAGCCAGTTTAAAGGCGTAGAGCTCTCGACCTTTCCAAATAAAGTCTGGACACCCATCTTTTTCATCAATCTGACGCTGCCGTGGTGTTTCTTCGCGCTCACCAATCCCCAGGTCGTGCAACGCCTCTTCATCCTAAGGGAGAAGAGAGACTTCACAAAGATGCTGATTCTATTCGCCGTTTTCGGCTTCCTCTACACGGTAATCGTAACTGTCGTTGGCTTTTCAGCAAAACACGGAACCCTGGCGGGCATTTTCCCCGAAGTCGCCGATCAGGACAAGGTCATTGTTAACGTACTGGCTCAGATGGGTCGCTGGCTGGCCCTTCCGCTGGCACTGAGCGTTATCTTCGCCGCTGTTTCAACGGCCAACTCCATTATCCTCAGCCTCTCTTCGATGATCACGCGAGACGTGATTCGACAGAAACAGAACGTCTGGTTCGGTCGATTTTTCATTATCATCCTGACCGTCATCGTCTGCCTCTTCTCCCTCACCAGGCCCAACTACCTGGTCCAACTCTCGGTTTCGTCGTCGAGAATTCTGATGGTCTTCATACCCCTATTTTTTGGAGTGTTCCATTACAAAAGGGGAGGAAAGTTTGCAGGGCTCTTTACCCTTTTGGGGGGATTCGGAGCAGCCTTGCTGTTCAGCCTTGTCAAACTAACGTCCAATCTCAGTTCCGTGTACACCCTCGTCGCGGCTTTCTTTTTCTTTTTGCTTGGTGCGCTTGTAGATAAGCTGATTCAAAAGCCGAATTCGAAGACAGCAGCCGGCGGATAGATCGTTCCGTTCCGTAGGGCGTTGTTTCATGTCCAACGATTCCCGTCTCTTTGTGCTCATAACCGGCGGAGCCGGTTTTCTAAGTGCGGCTCTGGTGCGGGAGCTTCGTCAGGACGATTCAAGCATCTCGCCCGCAGAGATTCGTCTCTTCGATATCAAGCTGACTTTACGAAAAACCACAATTTGACCTCGAATCCGGCGACGGATATAATCCAAGGATGCGAGGCCGTCTTATATTCCGTGACAGGAAGCTGTTTTCCTCCCTGATAGTAGCTCTTACCGCACTGTTATCACTGTTCCCGCTCTCCGCAGAGACGGTTATTGTGGACAGCCGGGAGATGGGATTAAACGGTCCAGTCAGAGAGCTCGTCGCATACCAGACCACCTACGAAAGGAGCGCCGGGGACGTCGTTCGGGACAAGACAAGTAAAACCCAGAGCATTAAATTCAACGAGCGTGGTCAGAAGACAGAGCAATGGCTGGCCTATAGAAGCTTGAATACAAGATACAGATACGACGGAGCGGGAAGGCTCATAGAAACAGAGAAGAGCAGCTCATCGGACGTTACGATCACGCTCTTTGACGAATCCGGGCGAAAGGTCGAAGAGACAAGGCGGGACTCCAGTAATCTAATCTTGGAGAGCTGGAAGAGGATAAAGCGTGACGATGGAGAGATCGTCGACCTCAAGAGATTCAACGACAGGGGACAGACTCTCCAGGAGGAGACCACCAAGTTCAACAGGGCTGGACAGATTACCGAAAAATGGTCAGCCACAAACTGGTCAAATCCTAAAAAATGGGAATACCGATACGATCAATCGGCAAATCTGATCGAAGGAAAATACTTCGAGTCGCCTTATGCTACTCCCGAGGTCTGGGCCTCCTCTTTTGACGAGGGGGGTAGGCTCATCGAGGTTCGTCACACCTACGGCGAGACGGATCTACGTTCGAAGCGAAACTATTTTTACGATGAATCCGGAAAACTCACACGGGAGGTTGTTCGCTGGTACACCGACGCTGGAGCTCTTGATGACACCATCACGTATGCCTATGATACACAGG
>CAZLRN010000419.1:0-4323 GCA_964561715.1 uncultured Spirochaetales bacterium | reverse complement strand
AGACGACGCCTGCCGTCGAAGACGACGCCTGCCGTCGAAGACGACGCCTGCCGTCTTTTAACGCCTTATGGAATGAGGTTATTCCGAGCGCTCTGCACCAATGCTGTAATCTCTCTTTCCAATTCTGATGATAGGGCAATCGTCTTGCTGCTTTGAAGGATGTTCTCTCTCTGGGCCCTGCATCGTTCTTCCATGGAGGTTCCACCTCTGTCGAGCCATCCCTGATAAAACTGTCGATCGAGAAGCGTGGGGAACCATAGCTCTCGACGGAATCGCTCAACCGTATGTTCTGAATCTATAAACACCCCTCCCGGTCCAGCCTGTTCGAGCTCATCCAAGCCCAACGCATCATCCGAAAAATCGAGCTCTCTCAGCATGCTTTCGACGTAGCGGACGATTTCGTGCTGGAGCAGAAGCATATCCAGCGATGAGGCTTGGTCCACACCGCAGATGCCCAGGTGTCCGAAGATATCGGCTCCCGCTGCCGCTCCGACAGCAAGGGTGATGCCCGCCTCGAGTCCGGCCTGGGCATCAGGTCTCTTCGAATCCGTCAGTCCGACATTTATATATACCGGCAGTCCATAGAACCTTCCTATCTGGGTCATTGCAACTCCGAATATCGCCTGCTCCGGGCCCGCAAAAATCAGCTGGGTTGTCGCCATATCAAAGGCGTGACAGATACCACCGTAGCATACCGGCGTGCCGGGTTTGATAGCCTGTGTGATGCAGATTCCTGCCAGAATTTCTGCGTTTTCCTGTGCCATAGTCCCGGCAAGACTCATTGGCGCCGACATTCCTGTCTGAGCCATGGGACCGATCTGCACCGGGAGGCCGATTTTGCCTATCTCATAGAGGACATCGACACCGTCGAAAGGAAAACGCAAGGGACTGATGGGTTCGAGGAGATGATAGCAGAGTGGATGGTTTTTTGCTTCGCTGCTGCTGCCTCGGAGCGCAGAACACAGATCTACGACATACGCCGCGCTTTTACGGTCGTGGAACCAGAACGTAACCGGCTTGTCGGTTGTTCTTATGAGAGCCGCAAGGACCTCAACGCAGCGTACCTCGACAGGGATTTCGTGGGGATCGGCCATGGCGCCGACAACCGTTATTCCTTCGAGTGAATTCCCAAAGCGAGCTGCAGTTACGACATCCGCCAGCTTCGCGTACCGGCGCTGGCCTCCGATTTCGTCCAACCACATCGCCTCTCCAGCAATAGAGTTGTAGTTCCGTTCACCCCTCCCGAATACCGCAGTTTTGCTCTGATCCCTTCCATAAATCGTGAAGTGCTTTGCGGCCGTCTCCAGCGAATGCTTCACCATCAACTCTGAGAAGTATACCCGCTGAGCTGAGCGATCTATCCTGGCTCCGCAGGCTTCGAGCCGAGTCAGAGTCTCATCGTGCGGGACCACAACTCCTACACGCTCGAGAATCGCCAATGAAGAATCGTGTATCTTCTGAATCTGCTGATCGTTTAAAATAGAGACATGCATAATCCGCGTTCACCTCGAAAAAATATCGCACGGCAGAGTCTGCGATGCAAGGAGTTCGAGAGAACAGGGGTCCGAGGGAACAGCCCGAGTCTAGCAGAGGAGCCAGTCCATGACGGCCTCCGCTATTTTGTATAATATATTGTCGTATTCAGGAGAAAGCCCATGCAGGAACTGATTTATACGTCGGCCAGGAAGCTGGCACAGGCCATTCGAGAGAAAAAGGTATCTTCGCAAGAAGTGGTACAGGCCTACCTGCAGCGTATCGAGCAGGTAAACCCCAAGCTCAACGCTGTCGTTCAGATAACAGGAGAGACTGCTCTAAAACAGGCCAAGGAAGCAGACGAGCAGCTCGCACGGGGAGAAACCGTCGGATCTTTGCACGGTGTGCCCATGACCATAAAGGATTCTTTTGATACAGCAGGAGTCGCAAGCACGGGCGGAACCAAGGGCCGCGCCTCGTATACGCCTGAACAGGATGCAACCGTTGTGGTCCGGTTGAGGGAACAAGGCGCAATCCTTTTAGGCAAGACCAACACTCCGGAGCTGACGCTCTCTGGCGAGACAGAGAATTTGATCTATGGAACGACAAACAATCCCTATGATCTCTCTCGAACATCGGGGGGCAGTAGCGGAGGAGCTGCCGCCATTATAGCTGCAGGCGGTTCCCCACTGGACCTGGGTAGCGACACCGGCGGGAGTATTCGCGGGCCGGCCCACTTCTGCGGAATCACGGGTATCAAGCCTACCTCGGGCCGTGTTCCCAGAACCGGGCACATCGTAGGCTATGATCTCGGCGCGCTGGATTCAAAAACCCAGATCGGTCCCCTGGCGAGATTCGTCGAGGACCTGGCTCTCGTGCTTCCTATAATTTCAGGAGTCGACTGGAAAGATCCCGCTATCATCCCGATGCCGATGGGAGATCCGGGATCAGTCGATCTCGGGAGTTTGCGTGTTGCATACTATGTAGACAATACAATCATGGCACCCACCCCCGAGACAATCAACGCCGTCACATCAGCGGCACAATCGATCACCGAAACGGGTGCATCGATCAAGGAAGCATGCCCACCTGATCTCCAGAGGGCCTTTGATTTGAACAGAGAAATCACAGATGCCGACGGGAGGGCCTGGGTTCGGAGACTGTTGGACAAAGCAGGGACCAAGGAAATCCATCGCTGGATAAAAAAGGAGATGGAAAACGCCGAAAAAATCAACACTGATAAGCTTACGGCTAAGCTTGAAGAATTGGACCGTTTCCGAAGTGCAATGCTTTCCTTCATGAGGGAGTATGATGCGATTATATGCCCTGTAAACGCATCCCCGGCCCTTGCACACGGGATTTCTCGCAAGAAGAAGAGGCGTAGCGCCGGCAGCTATACCAACGTCTACAATCTGACAGGCTGGCCCGGTGCAGTAGTACGGGCGGGAACCTCGCCGGAAGGTCTGCCCATTGGGGTTCAGGTAGTGGCGCGTCCATGGCGGGAGGACGTGGCGCTGGCTATTGCGCAGCATATCGAGAAAGCTCTCGGTGGCTGGCAGCCTCCCCCTCTCTGATGCTATAATAATCCGGCCTGCACGCAGCAAAAAGAAATTCTCAAGGAATAATAAATGTCACTGTTAATCAACGGATTCACAGACCACACGATCAATACGGGAGAAGTGGAGATCGGCTATTCCGTGGGCCCGGACAATGGTCCGACTCTATTGCTGCTTCATGGTGCGACCGGCCGTCGGGACAGCTTCATGCGGGTAATGGACTCGCTCACGCCGAATCACCGCGTGATTGGCATGGACCAGCGCGGGCATGGATATTCGGGCAAGACTCCCGGGCACTACCTGCGCGAGGACCATGCGCGAGATATCCAGTTCGTTCTCAAGAACGTCTGCAAAGAGCCCTCGATCGTCTGGGGTCACTCAATGGGAGGCGGGAACGCTCTTGTGGCGACAGACGGGAATCCGGAACTGGTAAGGGCGCTGATCATCGAAGACTCTGGATTTCGCCGGGGAGCTACAGGACCACGGAGCAACAGCCCTACGGCTGTCACATTCCGGGCTCACCTGGAGATGTTAGAAGCCGGGCTTTCGCTCGAGGAACTGACACCCAAAATCCGGGAAATGAGCCCCGATCAGCCCGATTACTACGCCGCATGGAAAGCCGAATGCCTGCTGCAGCTGGACATCGAGATCATTCGCAATTCGGTGAGTGGGGCTGCCCGCGGTGGAGGTGATGCAGCAGAAATGCTGTCAAAGATCAACGTGCCATTTCTGTACCTGCAGGCCGATCCTGATGCCGGGGGATCCAACACAGATGAAAGCCTTGAAGAAATCATTCCAAAGCGGGACAACTTCACGGTTAAAAAGATCATAGGCGCAGGCCACAACATAAATCGTGAGCACACAGAGCTGCTGCTCCCTGTCGTCTTGCCGTGGCTCGCGGGACTGCAGCAATCTTAATAAACAGCAAACGCGCTGAAGGAATAATAAATGCCACTGTTAATCAACGGATTCACAGACCACACGATCAACACCGGCGAAGTAGAGATCGCCTACTCAGTCGGACCCGACAACGGCCCGCCACTGCTCCTGTTACACGGCGTCACCAGCCGTCGGGACAGCTTCATGCGGGTAATGGACTCGCTCACGCCGAATCACCGAGTGATTGCTATGGACCAGCGCGGGCACGGCTATTCGGGTCATGTGGCGGGTAAGTACAACAGGGAAGACCACGCTCGTGACATCAAGTTTGTGATCGAGAATGTCTGTAAGGAAGCTCCGATTGTCTGGGGTCACTCGATGGGCGGTGCAAACGCCGTGGCACTGGGTGGCCAGG
>CAZLRN010000418.1:0-4327 GCA_964561715.1 uncultured Spirochaetales bacterium | reverse complement strand
GAATACAGGCCAGGTCCTTCATGCTTGCAACGGCCACGGCGTTGACATGTACCTGAAGTGTGACCCATAGATCAGCCTCGGATGAGTGGGCTATTACGTCACTCATCAGATCGCTAGCGTATCCTCGCTTCACCTCTCTCTCAAGAAGGTGTTCTCCGCATCGCACCTTGAGATTCAATTTTTCCGTGATCTCCTTGAGTCGCATCATGTCTCCATGGGGATACTGATTTTTAAGTGGGTTCCTCTATCAGGCGCCGATATGATGTCCAGAGAGTCAGCGCAGCTTTTGATATTATTGAGTCCCATCCCCGCGCCGAATCCAAGCTCTCTGACCCAATTGGGAGCGGTCGAGTATCCCGGCTCGAGGGCTTTTTCGATATCGGGGATCCCGGGTCCTCTGTCAACGGCTTCAATAAGAACCTCTTCAGGATTAACCGTAGCGGTGATCTCTCCTTCACCGGCATATATTATGATGTTCATCTCCGCCTCGTATGTCGATATAGCCGCACGACGCACGATTCTCGGGCTAATATCCAGTCTGCGGAGGGTTTTTTTCAATCCGCTGGCCACGACGCCGCCGTGGGAGATGTCATGCTCGGCGACATTGTATTGAAAGGTTAGTGTCGCCTTGTCCGCAATAATATCTTCGAAAAAATGACTGGCTCTGTAATGGTGAATTTCCTCTTCGTGGTAATCGATCTCGAGTTTTTTCAGCAAACCTTCGATGATGTCTCCCTTGGTGACAAC
Organism: uncultured Spirochaetales bacterium; assembly: GCA_964561715.1. GTDB lineage: Bacteria > Spirochaetota > Spirochaetia > SZUA-6 > CAZLRN01 > CAZLRN01. Next base: position 3,580 of record CAZLRN010000418.1, on the reverse strand, counting down.
GCCCACGAGTTCGCCGGATCTACTGATAACCGGAAATCGGCCGAATCCGTGCTTGTCGAGTTTGCTGACTGTATGCACAAGAGGCTCATCATCGAAGAGAGTGAAGACGTCATTTATCATCTTATCCCCTACAGGGCAGTTTCCTTCGCCTCCTGCCAGCCAATTGATGAAATCCTCAACACTGATGACGCCAACGAGGCGCCCCTTTTCTGTGACGGGGACTCCAGAGATGCGATTGTCACGCAATACGCCTCGCAGCTCACTCATCATCGTGCCTGGAGTCACCGTGATGACATTTTTTGTCATCACCGATCTCACACGGAGCTCGTAGACCAGCTCTTGAATCTTGAGATGCCTCTTGTCATTGGTCATGAGCTGCTATCGAACTCTCTCAATCCGAGGCTGTACAACCTTCCGCAGGCGTTGTAGAGCGTCAGGTCTGTGGCGAGCAGGGGGATCTCAATTCTGTTTGCCAGATCGATCGTATCTTGCTGGGGGCGCTTTCCATGCACAAAACAGATAGCAGAGATGTCCGTGATCTCAGCGGTTCGAACAGTGTGCTGATTGGTCAGGCCTGTCAGGAGGAGAGAATTCGATTTACCGTATGATAACACGTCGCTCATGAGGTCCGACGCGCAGACGGTCTCGATGTTGCAGGACAATCCGCTTCCCTCTGTGATCACCTCGGCTCCGAGGCTTTCTATAATTGCTTTGAGCTCCATCTCGAACTTTTCAGTCACTTGTCCCTATTTCGGGGACGTTCTCGGATTCCTTCGGTGTTTCCCCAGCATCCACGGGGCTCCGGGCCTGCTTGAGCAGCTTGGTCGTACCCTTCTGGTCCATTTTCCCGTGGTACTCCCCGTCGAACACGATGAGCGGCGCTAAGGCGCAGGCGCCGAGACATCTGACGGTATCAAGGGTAAACTCCTGATCTTCGGTTGTGTCCCCGGCCTTAACGCCGAGCTCTCGCTCCAGAAGATCTACGAGCCTCTCCGCTCCTCTCACGTGACACGCCGTTCCCATGCAGACACATACATGATGCTTGCCTATGGGTTCCAGCCGGAAGGAGGTGTAGAAAGTGGCGAGGCTGTAGAGCAGGCTCAGAGGCGTATCGAGCTCTCGGGAAACCTCCTCAAGTATCTCTTCAGGCAGGTAACCGAATTCGTCCGAAATGTCCTGGAGGAGACCTATCAGAGTGCCCCCCTTGGCTTTGTAGTTTTCAATCAGTTCCGTTAATTTTTCCATAGTCTTAGGTCACCGCAACCCGCCATCTCTTGTTGGGGTCGAATTTGTTGTTCGCAACTATGTCCTTGACGATCGCTAGAAAGTCCGGAATTGTTATGACGAGGTCGTTCTTGACTTTGACCTGACATGCCAGCCGCATCATTTCCAGACGTTCCTGCCGGCTCATATAGATCTCTTCTGTAGGAAGAATTTGCCCCCCGCCTTCGGTGACACGCACCTTGCAGTAGCCGCAGCTTCCCTTGCCTCCGCAGGACGAAGAAATCTCCACGTTATGGGCTGTGAGGTAGGAGAGCAAATTGTCGCCCCCCTGGACCACCAGCACTTTCTCTTCGTCTTGGCTGCTGATCGTAATTTTGCATTCCCCGTAGGTAACGAGCAGTCTATCAGCAATGATGAGAAGAATCGTGATGACAAGTAGTATCAGGTTTGCGACGATTATCGGGATAAGGTTCATTGTATGCCTACCATTCCTGTAAAACCCAAAAAGGCCAATGCAATAAGGCCGGCACTAACCATTATGATACCTGGCCCTTTCATGCCCTTGGGTATATCTCCGATCAGTTTTAGTTTTTCGTTGATGGCGGCCACAATGACAATAGCTGCCATCCACCCCACTGCAGACCCAAATGCGAAGATAAGGGTCTCAGCATAGCTGTACTCTCGGATTACCATAAAGAGTGAAACGGCTAACACCGTGCAATTCACTGTAATAAGTGGCAGAAAGATTCCGAATGCCGCCTGAAGAATGGGAAAGAAGCGCTCCATGATCATTTCGACCAGTTGAACCGAGGCAGCAATCACGATAATGAAAACAATGTAGTAGATAAGGGTGCTGTTTGCGGGAACGAGAAGCAGGTGGTAAATCGGCCAGTTGATCACCGCAGTGAGGGTCACAACAAAAATCACGGCGTAGCTCATTCCTAAAGCGGTTTTGAGCGCCCGGGAAAGTGAGATAAAGGGACACATGCCCAACAGATAGGTTAACGCTATATTATGTGTCAGGATTGCAGCGATGAATATCGTAACCAGGTGTACGGCCATAGCTTTACCCCATTTCGTCCGGTTCCATCTTGGATAACGTCCTCGTTATCCAGATGAAAATGCTCAAAACAAAGAACGCGCCCGGTGCCATCGAAAGAACAACCCATCTGGTAAATCCCTCCGGCATTATCTTTATGCCGAGCAAGGTGCCAAAACCAAGAAGCTCCCGAACGGCTGCTATGCTCATCAGAGTGTAGCCATAACCTACCCCGTTAGCCAGCGCGTCGATGATCGATTGAAACACGTTGTTTTGGATATAGAATGCCTCGGCCCGTCCCATAATAATGCAGTTGGTAATGATGAGGCCAACATAGGGGCCAATTGATTCGCTAATTCCGGGATAAAATGCTTTTAGGAAACGGTCGACGATGATGACAAATGTGGCAATCGTAACCATATAGGTTATCATCCTCACGCGATGAGGCACCAATTTTCGCAGAGCCGATATGATAATCGCCGTTGCCAAAAGCACGAAAGTCACGCCGGCGCTCATGGCAATGGCGTTTTCGAGTCTGTTTGAAACCGCCAGGGCGGAGCAGATTCCCAGAATCATGGAAAAGATAGGGTGATCCCGCCATATGCCCATCATAAACGTTTTAAAGCTCTGCTTACCAGTGATTGAACGAGGTAACATGATTATTCCCCTTGAACAGCCGTACTGAAATCCTTGTACTGGCTGTTTAGTATCTTGATGAAGGCGTTGCTCGACAAGGTCGCACCGGTAATGGCATCGATCTCGTTATTCTCACTGCTTTTGCCTTCCGGCACCACGACGAGAGCGGGTGAGAAGGTTTTGTCGGCAAATTCACTTAGATACTGCTGCTCGGCAATTCTTCCTCCCAGCCCTGGAGTCTCCTCCTGGTGAATGACGATGATTTTTTTGATCGTCTTGACATCAGGGCGAAGCGAGATAACGCCTGTGATGGGACCCCACAGTCCAGCTCCTGTGAATTGAAAGGCAATGTCATTCTCTCGGGAGACGTAGTAGTCTCTCTCCCCCTTCTCTCTAACCTCGATATTCTCGGAAAAGGCCGCTTCAACTTCTTCATTAGCAGAGCCATGAGGGATATCAAACGAACTGAGCACGCTGGTTTTCAGCTTGAGCAGACTGTTCTTCACGATGTAGGGCTCAGTGAAGCCATCTACGGCAACGAGAGCCGTCGTCAGAATACTGCCCAGTATGAGAACAAATATGATCATGAATATCTTTTCTCTCATTTCGCTGTTTCCCTGTACTTCACGGAGAGAGTGATATGATCGATGAGCGGTGTGAGGGCGTTCATCAGGATAATAC
>CAZLRN010000417.1:0-4335 GCA_964561715.1 uncultured Spirochaetales bacterium | reverse complement strand
CTTATCATCCTGTTGCTTGGCTGTAAGAGAAGCTCTACTCGACACACGCAACCTCAGCTCTCTTCTGCGGGATTTGGTAGATCCTCCGCCATCTTCATCTTAATGGTACGATAGCAGTTCTTCCGTTGTCAAGAAATCGAATTGCCTCAATTAGCTTATTGCCTCGGATGTAACGTGCCTAAGGCGCAAGCCTCGAATCAAAGGTGCAACGCGAGACCTTCTTAAGGATTTTGCTTTTTTTCGTTTTCAGCCTACAATATGCAGACGCTACCCAGAGACCGCTATTCAATTCCGGCTCAGTTTCTGATTATTCTAGCAAGATTTTCCGAAACCGATCTGAGCCGGAATTGCTACAAGCTTGCTCTGCAAGCAGCTTGCGGAGCAAGTAGTTGGCATGCATGTATAATATGGACCAAATTGGTTGCGTTGTGGGCGGGCCGCGTAGGTCGCAGCCAACGATATGAAAAGGAGAAATCAATGAAGATCAAAGACGTCATCTGCGAAGAGTATATGTGGGAGCGGCCGGCACCAAAATCCGTCAGTCCCGAATACCCGTATCCCGTCGGTACAGCCCCGCTGCACATCCTCAGGATTGTTACGGACGACGGAACAGAAGGCCTGTTCTTGCGTACCGATATCGCCCTAAGCGAGTCCAATGTGGGAGATATAAAAAGACTGCTCATCGGGCAGGATCCACTTGACAGGGAACTGCACTGGAACAAGCTCTGGGGCCTTTCCAGGAGAAAGATCCGCCGCGACGGATATATGAAGGTTTTTTCCTATATCGACATGGCCTTATGGGACCTGGCCGGAAAAGCGTTCGACGTTCCGGTCTACAAACTTATGGGTGCATACCGTGATAGCTTAAAGGTGTATGTCAGCTCGGACAGACTGCCCACGGTCCAGGAATACCAAGATGAGGTTGTCTTCGTCAAGAAAAACGGAGTCAATGCGTACAAGATCCATCCCGGCCGGAGGAACGGAGCCGAATGTATCGAGCTCTGCCGCGCTGTCCGGGAGGCGGGCGGAGATGATATGGTCTTGATGCTGGACAACGTCGGCACATTTACCCGGCAAGAGGCGTTGCCGGTAGGGAGGGCGTTGGAGGAGCTCGACTACTACTGATTCGAGGAGCCTCTCCCGGACTACGACGTCGAGGGGCTGATCATGCTCCGTGAAAAGCTGGATATCCCCATCTGCGCGGTGGAAAACGTGATGATGGGCATGTACGATGTTCCGCAGTACATACTGCGCCGGGCGGTGGACATCGTCCGCTGCGATACCCGGTTGTTCGGCGGCATCACCCCCTCCAAGAAGGTGGCTGACCTTTGCAGCGTGTTCGGTATGCAATGCGAGATCCATGCCGCTACCGGAATGTGCGACCTGGCCAATCTCCATGTCGAGTGCGCCATAAAAAACAGCGCGTATCATGAGATGTTCTGGCGTGACGGAAAGCCGACAAGACCGACGGGTCTTCCCTTGAAAGAGCTTCCGTACAGAATCGATGATGAAGGGAATATCCACATCTCCCAGAAGCCGGGCCTGGGCTTTGAGGTTGATTGGGACGCCCTGGGAAAGCCCGTTAGAACGCTCTAGAGGCAACATCCATAGGCAGTAGGTCTCGAACACTCCGCGATGTAAGAAGGAACTATGCCCGTCGAACCCATGATCAGAAATGAGCTTTCACAATTGAAAAATAAGGCAGAGCACAGCCTGAAAGATAAGCTATTGCCTTTCTGGACGAAAAAGACATGGGACGAGGAGTACGGAGGTTTTCTCGCGCGGATGGACAGGACCGGAGAATGCCTTGATGCCTCGCAGAAGATCTTCATCATGCAGGTCAGAATGCTGTGGAGTCTGTCCGCGGCCCACAGCTTCGGGATTACGGACAGAGGATACATAGAATTAGCGCACAGGGCATTTGACTACATCATCGAGACGATGTGGGATCGTGACAAGGGCGGATTCTCTTTCTCCGTTGCACAAGACGGCAAGCCCATTAATAAAAGAAAAAACACCGACTTCCATGCTTATGCACTTACTGGCTTATCCGAGTATTACTGCGCTTCGCAGAAAAAAGAAGCCCTGATTTGGGCAAACAAGGTATTTGATCTTCTCATCGAAAAGGCAGGTGATAGAGAGTTCGGCTTTATAGAGGATTTTGATGAGGAGAAGTGGCCTGTGCTGAATAGCGAGCAGATGAACCTGGGCGATAGTCATAGAATCAAGACAATTGATTTGCATACAAATATCATGGAAGGATTCACTTATCTAGCCAGGGCATCCGAGGATTCGAAGCACCTGGAGGCATTACAGAATGTGTTTCACCTGATCGTCAACAAAGGCATCCATCCGGAATATCGCTGCGGCATCACGGCCTTTGATTATGACTGGAATCCTGTGCCCGATATAGATGGCAGATGGACGACCTCGTACGGACTAAACGTCGAACTGGCCTGGCTGCTACTGGAAGCTGTCGATTTGCTGAATTTTTCGAGAGACGCGTATAGAACGGTGATTCTAGGTCTGATCGATCATGCCATGAACTACGGATTTGACAGGGAGAGGGGCGGATTAGCAGCCTTCGGTCCGATGAAAGGCCATGTGTTGGAAGCCTTCGACGTGCCCAAAGAAGGGCTTCTGAAGGTGTGGTGGGAGCAAGCTGAGATGCTCAACGCCCTCGCATATGCCTACGAATGGACAAAGGAACGGCATTACTATGACGCTCTCATAAAGCTTTTTCAATGGATATGGACCTATCAAATCGATCATGAATACGGCGGTTGGTATCTAGATGTCGATTGGAGTTCGGGCAAGCCGTCAACAACGGACAAAGGCGCCGAGTGGAAAACGGCTTTTCATTCAAGCCGCGCGCTCATCCAGCTAAGCAGAGTAATCGATAGAATTCTTTGATCTTGGCGCTCTCTGCGATGATGCAAAGAATGCTTGGGTCGTCGAAGGTAAGGGTGTTGCCTCGGGCCAGCTGCGAGACGTTGCCCGATTCTATGCCCTAACCATCGTCAGGGCTCCCTGCGGGCAGATATCGACGCACGTGGAACAGGCGAGGCAGGACTCTGGATCGATGGTGGTTACGCCGTCGGGATGGGTGATGGCGCGGCAGTGGCCGATGTTCCAGCATAGTCCGCAGGAGGTGCACTGCTTCGGATCCACGACAGCCTGGCCGCTGTAAACTTTCAGGTCCTGAGAAGACTTGATGTTCTGATGAAGCAGATCCCTAAAATCTTTGATTCGACGATAGCCCATCTCCCGCATATATCCCTTGAGATCCTCGAGTAGCTTGGGAAGCCAGTCGAAGCCCCTGAGCATGATCTCGGTGCAGATCCATAGAGCGTCTGCGCCTACCATGATCTGCTGCACGGCGCTGGAAAGGTCGTTCACTCCGCCGGATCCGATGACAAAAGCTTCGGGCCCGAGAGCGGAGCGCATCTCATAGGTATCTCTCAGTGCCAGTGGTCTGAGCCAAGGCCCCGAGAGACACCCGAGGGTGATGTTTTCCTGGAGCCGATAGATGGTACCAAAGGGATTGCGAATGTCAATATCCGGGATTCCCAGCCGATTTGCAGTACTTCCCACTGCCGCTGCTCCGGCTTCAATAGATACCCCGGCTGCTTGGGCAATACGTCCTCCCTCCGGCGTGAGTTTGACGATGACAGGAATCTTTACTGCATCGGTAACGATCTTCACCACCTTCTGAAGCGCCACGATATCGGTGCCAAAACTGGCGCCGGTCGCCTTCTCGCTGTGCTCTCCTGTTACCTCTATGTTGAAGGACATATTTGGGCAACACATGTTCAGCTCGATGGCGTGAGCGCCGGCATTCTCGAAACGCTTGGAAAACAATGCCCATCCCTCTCTTTCCGGACCATCGTAGGTCACAGTCGGAATAAGCACGATATCGCTGGTCGCCTCTCTTGCCTGCTCCAAGAGACGAAGAGACTCATTCGGACTCAGTCGGGATTCTGCTGTGAAGATGTGGATCTGCTTTTTCTTGAGCCACCTGTACCGGGGAGGCAGGTTGATGTATGGTACCGGATCTATGGCAAGCTTGAAGGAAACGGCAGCCCAACCGTATTCCTCCGCCTTTTTGATTTGATCCACCGTCCTGGCTGTCGGCCCGGCACCCACAATAAAGGGATTGCGGAGGGTCAGGTATCCAAGTGAAACGGCCAGATCTATGTTCGAGGCCGTCATACATAACCTCAAATGCTAAGCAGATTAATAAGGATAAGGCCGGGCAATGTCAACTATTCCGGAGGCTTTAAGATCCTAAGATGCCCGTGAATTGGATGCGTCCGCCAGGGCCCCGCGTAAGCG
>CAZLRN010000416.1:0-4335 GCA_964561715.1 uncultured Spirochaetales bacterium | reverse complement strand
GAGGATGGATTTATATCCAAGAAAACCGCGGCTTAGCCATTTTCAATTTTACAGGCGATCTGATACTTGACCCAGAAGAATGCAAGAGATGCCTGAAAATCGTTGACTTTTCTCTTTTTCGCGGCTAATATTCGAGAAATACGCGAGATACTCGTGAAATTGACGCCCTTGTAGCTCAGCCGATACAGGATCTCCGAAAATTATATAAAAAAAGTGACCGATAGATTGACCTTTTTCCAGAAATCAGTATAATTACCGGGGAAGATAAACAGGATAACTTTTTATAACAGAGCAATTTCCGAATCACAACGAATGGCCTGGAATGGTCGGTGATGGCATGGTAAGGAGGGGGTCATCGGTTCAAATCCGATCGAGGGCTATTTCTTTATATCAATGTTGACACTGTTTCTCATAATAGGTATTATTACCCGCAGGACAGATATTTAGGGGAGATCGAGATATGGCGAAGGCCAAGTCTGTGGATTTGATTGCGCTGCAGTGCAGCGAATGCAACAGACGCAACTATACAACGGCAAAGAACAGAAAGAATACCCAAGGCAAGCTTGAGTTGAAAAAATACTGCAAGTTTGATAAGAAGCACACCCTTCACAAAGAAACAAAAATTAAGTAGTGGGGACTATCTATCCTAGGCCAGTAGCTCCAATGGCTAGAGCGCCGGTCTCCAAAACCGGATGTTGTAGGTTCGAATCCTACCTGGCCTGTGTCGAAGATTCTGTGGGGAGAGAGAGTGAAGAAGATAATTAGGTTCTTTCAAGAGAGCTACGCAGAGCTGAAAAAGGTTACCTGGCCGAGCCGAGAGGAAGTGGCATCGAGCACAAAGGTCGTGCTTATTTCGGTTGTTCTCATAGCCATTGCTCTTGGAATCGTGGATTTCTTGCTCTTTCAGGGTATGCAGTTGGTCTTTTAAGTGAGGAAATCGTAAGGATTTATGGCAAAGGGCTGGTATGTAGTTCATGCCTACTCGGGGCATGAAAACAAGGTAGAGAAACAGCTGCGACGTCTTATGGAGACAGATCCATTCAAGCAGTCTCTCTACGATATAAAAGTGCCCTCTGAGGAAGTGGTGGAGCTACGGGAAGGCAAAAAGAGGGTTACCAACAGGAAGTTTTTGCCTGGCTACGTGCTCATTGAAATGGATTTGCCGGAGAGAGGGTGGAAAGAGGTCTGCAGCGAGATCAGGAAAGTACCGGGAGTGACGGGTTTTGTCGGCACGACTCGGAATCAGAAGCCTCAGGCGATTTCCCAAGAAGAGGCAAGGGCGATCCTTCAGAAGAGCGGAGAAATCAAATCGGAGAAGGTTATCAAAACCAGGATTACCTTCTCCGTGGGTGAGCATGTAAGGATTGTAGATGGTCCCTTTGATTCTTTCTCTGGCAATGTGGAAGAGGTGGATACGGAAAAGGGCAAGCTGCGCGTCACCGTAGGCATCTTCGGGCGATCTACGCCTGTTGAGCTGGATTTTCTGCAGGTGGAAAAAATCTGAGTGCGGCGCATACTCGCATCGAGCTTTGTTGAAGGAGACAGACGATGGCAAAGGTTAAGAAGCCAGTAGCTTTTATCAAATTGCAGGTTCCCGCGCGAAAGGCAACACCCGCGCCGCCGGTAGGTCCTGCCCTGGGTCCTCACGGAATAAGCGCCCCTCAGTTTGTCCAGCAGTTCAACGATCGAACGAAAAATGTCGAAGAGGGGCTTATGATTCCTGTAGTCATCTCGGTTTTCGAGGACAAGAGCTTCTCCTTTATTACGAAGACCCCTCCAGCCGCGGTGCTGATCCGGAAGGTTTGCGGAATCGAGAAGGGCTCGCCGGAACCTAACAGGGAAAAGGTCGCGAAGATAACTAAGTCGCAACTCAGAGAAATAGCGGAAACGAAGATGCCGGATCTGAGCGCCACGGACATAGAGGCTGGGATTAAGATTATCGCCGGCACAGCTCGAAGCATGGGCGTAACCGTAGAGGAGTAGCGAATGGGCAAGAAAGGCAAGAAGTACCAGAAGGCAATTGCGGATTACGACAGATCCACACAGCTGCCCCTCCAGGAGGCGGTGGACAAGGTTAAAACGATGTCCTTCGCCAAGTTTGACGAAACCGTCGAGGTATCGATAAAGCTCAACCTGAAAAAAAACCAAACCCTACGGGACACAATGGTACTTCCAAACCAGTTCCAGGAAGGGAAAAGAATTCTGGTTTTTGCTAAGGGAGAGAAGGCGCAAGAGGCCAAGGATGCCGGTGCTGCGTTCGTGGGAGATACGGATCTGGTCGAGAAAATCAAAGGAGGATGGCTGGATTTCGATATCGCAGTCGCTACTCCCGATATGATGAAAGACGTAGGAACGCTGGGACCGATTCTCGGCAGGCGTGGTCTCATGCCCAATCCAAAAACCCGAACAGTGACATTTGATATCAAAGAGGCTCTAGCGGAGCTTCAAAAAGGGCGGCTGGAATTCCGCGCTGACAAGACCAGTGTCGTACATCTAGCCGTCGGCAAGGTATCCATGGAAGCCGACAAGTTGAGAGAAAATGCTCAGGTTTTTATCGATGAGGTCATTAGAAAGCGCCCGTCGGATCTGAAGGGTGAGTATGTCAAATCCATTTCAATCTCTTCCACCATGGGTCCAGGCGTAAAAGTGCTGAACCAGCAATAGGGGGACCGAGATTATGAAAACAACCAAGATCAACGAGACGAAGAAAAACGCTGTCAACGAAATCCGGACCCTCTTCGAGAACGCCCGGGACGTCTTGTTCACCGATTTTCGGGGATTGAGCGTTACGGAAATCGCTGCCCTTCGAAATACCCTTCGGGAGTCCGAGACCGACTACAAGGTGGTCAAGAATAACTACACAAAAATCGCTATGGAGGAGTTGGGGCTTCCAGATGTTTCGGATTTCCTTTTTGGTCCGACTGCCCTTGCGCTGACAAAGGGCGAAGTTGGGCCCGTGGCCAAAGTCCTATTGGATTTTGGGAGAGACACCAGTGTGGCGATCAAAGGAGGCGTCGTCGGAGGCAAGGTCTTTTCACTGGATCAGGTCAAGGCTCTTTCCGCGCTTCCTGGCCGGGAGCAGCTTCTGGCTATGCTCATGGGCACGATGAACGCGCCTCTGCAAAACCTCACCAACTGCCTTAACGGCATACTGCAGAAGCTTGTTCGAACACTTCAAGCCATTGCAGAAAAAAAGGGGAGTGAGGGATAGAGATTATTGGATTCCTTATTAGGGGGATTCTGATTATATATAACCGAAAGGCGACATTAGTCTTCGCCATGTTGCATGCTATTGTTGCAAGAAGAAACTGAAGGAGAAGATAATATGGCAACGAAAGAGGAAATTCTTGATTCCATTGCAAATATGACGGTTCTCGAAGTATCAGAGCTGGTCAAGGCGATGGAAGAAAAGTTCGGTGTCACGGCAGTTGCTCCGGTGGCTGTGAGCGCAGCGCCTGCCGGCGTGGCCGCCGACAGTGGTGGTGAGGCTGCTGAGGAGCAGACCGAGTTTACGATTGTGCTCAAGGGTTTTGAGGATGGCAAGAAGATTCCTGTCATCAAGGAGGTAAGGGCTCTTACAGGGCTTGGTCTCAAGGATGCGAAGGATCTTGTCGAAGCTGGAGATAAACCCATCAAGGAAGGTATTTCAAAAGAAGAAGCCCAGAAAGCCAAAGAAAAACTGGAGGCGGCTGGCGCTACTGTTGAACTGCAGTAAGGTTCACGATTTTACCTTATTTCTAAGAAACATAGGTCTCGTGTACGACCGGTGTGTCCAAAGGACACACCGGTTATGCCTTTTTAAAAGGGGAGGGATTGCATGTTCGATAAGACCAAATCAATAAACCGTACATACCTTGGCAAGGACACAGACGATGTCATGAAGATGCCCAATCTGATCGACATCCAGCTTTCCTCGTTTGAGCGCTTCATTCAGAGAGAGCGGTTTGCTGAGGGGAAACAGGTACAAAAACAGGGTCTTGAAGAGGTTTTTCAATCCATTTTTCCTATAGAGAGCCCAAACGGCGATTTGGTGCTGGAGTATTGCGGCTACACCCTGGATGCGACCAATATGAAGCTCTCCGAGTATGATTGCAAGCAAAAGGGACTCACCTATGCGATACCTGTCAGGGCCAAGATAAATCTCGTTTTTTTGCACACCGGCGAAATCCGCCAGAAAGAGATTTATATGGGGGATATCCCCCTCATGACTGAAAGAGGCACCTTTATCATTAATGGTGCTGAGCGGGTTGTCGTGAGTCAGATTCACAGATCTCCCGGCGTCATTTTCTCCCACGAGAAGGGGCTCTATTCCTCACGGATTATTCCCTACAGAGG
>CAZLRN010000415.1:0-4353 GCA_964561715.1 uncultured Spirochaetales bacterium | reverse complement strand
CTGCAAAGCGGCGGTGCGGGCTCAGTCGGGAGGGCGCGGCCGACCGAGCCGCACCCCGCCCACCCGAAGCGCGGCTTCGAAACTGCAGTGATACAGCGTCCAAAAGATTTGGTGCGGGCGCAGGAATCCTGGCTCTGTCCGTCGGCGCGACAATCTCGATTTACTCTTTGGTCGACAAAGGGGGCGTGCAGCTGATCGATCCGGTGAACTACATTTTTGCCTTGTTCTTTCTGGCAGCTCTCTTCCTGTCACCTTACATCATCATCCGCCATCGAAGGGCGTTGGCAGCTGCGCTGAAAAACCTCAAAAGGTACAGCCTGTTGATCGGCCTCGGCTCCATAGGGACGTACCTCGTGATTCTCTTTGCATTTCAAATCGAAAAGGTAAGCTACGTCGTGGCTGTGCGGGAGTTCGCAGTGGTTATCGGCGCTCTTCTGGGGCTCACGCTTCTCAAAGAAGGCCTTTCCGCTAAGAAGATTTTTGGAATCTTGGCTATTACTGCAGGTATGATTCTCATTAAACTGGCATGAGGGAGCCACTGATCTCTGTAATCGTGCCACTGGCGTTGATGAAAGTTTTTACTCCCAGATCTTTATAGGTAGTCATTTATCTGATTCAGCCTTCCTCGAGCTCCGGCCAGATGCTGTTCATGCGCCAGGCCTTTAGTGAAAGAAGTCGGGCCCTCCCTCCGCGGGCGAAGAGCGAAACACTCGAGCTGTCCGGGCGATCCGGATAAGCTCTGACTGTCAGGCTCTGTCTGTTCCCGGCAAAAACCTCGACAATGCTGCGGTCCACAAAAATCCGTAGGGCGAGCGTCTCCCCTTTTGCGAGATCGAAGGGACCGGTTTCCGGTGTGCGGCTATAGACTTCACTGCTCAGAGAGGCTTCTGAGACATCGATCTGAAGGGCTCCACCAGAACGCTGTCCTTCGAGCCTGCGGAAAAGGGAGATCCTGGTTCGCTCGACGCCGTCAGGTGAACGAAGCACGTACAGCCCGACTTCCCTTGCAGCTCCGGGATCAATGACCGCCTCAAGCTCCAAGGCTCGACCGGAAACCTGCTCCAATGTTACTTCCGAGTTCGCAGGAATCTCTGCAGGCTCTACGGTCTGTGCATCGCAGCGTAATGATTCGATCTCCGGCACGGGAACGACGCGGAGTGAGTCATCGGAGCCAAGCGAATAGACCCGCGGAAGGGTCATAATGTCCTCCCAGCCCCTCGGCTGCTTGCCCTCCTTCACGTTGAATATTCCGAGATAACGCCCGTCTTGATCTATCGTCGCTGAGGGGGCATGCAGGCTGCCCACGGAAATGGGGCCGTAGTTCATTCGTCCGTGCAGCTCCGGAATCAGCCGATGCGCGCTCTTGTCATAGGCGCCCACGTAGTACTGGCCGCCTCGCTTATGGCTGAAAAACAGAAGCATGTGCTTGCCGCTGCCGATAGGCCAGAAATTGGGCACCGCATAATCCTCACCAGGCTCGGTGTCCAGGCCTGCCTCGATCAGTGGCCCCAAATGTTCCCAGCGGGCAAGATCCCGCGAGCGGAAGACATGGGCCACACCCCGGCAATCAATCCGGCGCTCTCCCTCCCAGTATACGCCGGAGAGGGAATAGTAACCGTCCTCCTCCCTCCAGATGCAGGGATCGAAAACCCTGTAGGGCACACCGCTCTCGTCTACCGGTACGATGGGGATGACCGGATTATCTGGATGCTTTTTCCAATTGAGCAGCAGCGGGTCCGAGGCTGTTGCCAGGGCGTTACCCGCCCGGGTGCCGTGATAGATGGCGATCACCCGGTCATCCTCCACGAGAGTCTGTCCGCTGTAGCAATCCCTCTCACGATCGGGATAGAGGGCTATCGGCAGATCGCGCCACCGGATCAGGTCTTCGCTTACCGCATGACCCCAATGTATCCGATCCCGACCGGCGGGCTCGTACTGGTAGAAGAGGTGATAACGCCCCTGCCAGAAGCACAAGCCGTTGGGATCGTTCATGCGATTGTCCGGCGGCGAAAAGTGGTAGAGCGGTCTGTACGGATCTGCGGCCAGCCGCTCTCTCGCCTTTTGGAACTCCTCGAGGCTGTCATCCGTTTCCAGCGTCTTCAGCTGCTCTTCCAGCGTGTCTGGGTACTCCCTGCCGCTTAAGGCTTCGAACTTCTCGTTGGCCATCTGGATTCCTCTGGTTGTTCGAAACATTATAACTCATTGTCTGCAGACAGACGATCAACAGACTCCTGCTTCGATGCTCCGAGGCACTCGAAGCTACAATCTCATATCGTTGGCTGCGCCCACAACCCAAAGCTTATCATATGCATTCTCCACGCAGCCAACGATTTAGCAATTCCGGCTCACCTCAATTCTAGAAAAACTTTTTAGAATAACAAGAAATTGAGCCGGAATTGCGTATGTCCTGAACGAGTACACCTACTCGACTCATATGCATGAGTTGTTTATAGTAGAGACATGAGTAAAAGATTACAGGTGCTCCTTGACGACGAAGAAATGCGCGAAATCCAACGCCTGGCCACTCAGCAACGGACCAGCGTTGCCGAGTGGGTACGCAGAGCACTTCGCGCTGCACGCCAGCAGCAGCCTCTCGAAAATGCCGAAACCAAGATTCAATGCGTTAGAGCTGCCGTACGCCATATCTTTCCCACTGCTGACATCGAAGAGTTATTGCGAGAGATCGAGTCTGGCTACATCAAGGACTAGTCGTTATGGTATTTATCGATTCGAACATCCCGATGTACCTCGTGGGTGCTGCGCACCCTCACAAGATCGATGCTCAGCGCGGACTCGAAGAACTGATCGTTCGTTCCGAGCGACTTGTCACCGACGCCGAGGTACTTCAGGAAATCATGCATCGGTACACGGCCATCAAACGAACCGAAGCGATTCAGCCGACATTCAAAGCGCTTCTTGGAGTAGTGGACCAGGTGTTCCCGATCGATCGACAAGACGCAGAGAAGGCCAGAGACATCTTGCTCGGAGCGACCGGACTATCCGCTCGCGATGCAATTCATCTGGCGATTATGCAGCGATATGATGTTCACGAAATCCTAAGCTTCGATGCAGGCTTCGATGGATACCCCGGAATCCGACGCTTATAGAATGTATGCCGCAGTGATCGATCCGGCTAAGAGGAACATGCATTCAACTCGCAGCGATCAAAGCTTCGTTTTCAGTGCCTCGTCGTACATTGCCAGGATGTTTTCCAGGGGGAAAGCCTTGAGCAGGTTGTGACTGCTCGAGAGAATGTAGCCCCCGCCGGCTCCAAGAATCTTGATTCGTTCCCGCACCGCTTGCCGTACATCCTCCGGCGTACCAAAAGGAAGCACCTGCTGGACATCGATTCCACCCCAAAAAGAAAGCCGCTCACCGTATTCCGCCTTTAGTTCGCGGTGGTCCATGCCCCAGGCTTTAGGTTGCACGGGAAAGAGTATCTCCAGTCCGATCTCGACCAGATCGTGTAGAACCTTGCGAACCGCGCCGCATGAGTGGAAATAAACATAGGCGCCGTGTTTTTTTCCGAGACTGAACAGGCGAGCCAGCGGTTCTTTGCAGTAGTCCCTCCACATGGAGAGGCTCAACAACAGGTCACGCTGGGTGGCGAAATCGTCTCCGAATCCGACAATTTGAATGCCGCCCTCAGCCGCTTCCAGTGCCGTATCGAAGAACTCATAGTAATAATCCGTGACTTTCTCGATAGTTGCATGAATGAGATCCGGCCTATCGTGGAAATGCATAAGAGCCCTTTCCATGCCAAAAAGCTCAAAAACACGACTGAGTATAGGAGTCCATCCACCGAACATAACCGCGTAATCTCTGTATCGATGACACTCTTCTTTCAGAGATGAAAAATCAAACAGTTCGACTGTTGGCCACGAATACTCTTCTATCTCTATAACGGTACTGAAATGCTGAAAAGGCCGGCTGCCAAGTCCGTCGGCGTAGGTTCCTGCGATCCCCCCGCTTCCGTTAAAATCGCACTTCATGTATTCTGTCCCGCCGAACTCGGTATCCACTCCACTCTCCGAGGTTCTGATATCACGTCCGGACTGCCCTATGTATCGCGGATAGATCCTTCTGATATCGATGTTCATCTTCAGCAGTAGTTCGCCTTCATCATCGACCTTGTAGTGGGACAAAAGCTTATTTATTGCGCTGTTTGGCCCTTTACAGGAAAGATTCACCGGAATCCTGTCTATCTTCTGCCTTTCGAGAGCCCCGACGACCCTTTCTCTCGAGTTCATTAGCGCCTCCAATTACATAATAAAAGCGTGAATACATATCGTTGGCTGCGCTCACAACCCAAATAATTCGACCTATTTTTTACATGCATGCCAACTACTTGCT
>CAZLRN010000414.1:0-4374 GCA_964561715.1 uncultured Spirochaetales bacterium | reverse complement strand
TACACCCTGGATTCTATTTACGATTTTCGTTTTCGGCCCATGCGAACCTCTCATTCCCATCCTCATGTACCCGGCTGGAGATCATAACTTTTTGGCTCTGGCAGCGGTGACCACCGTGGGCACTATGCTCGGAGTGGTAATAGCTGCCCATTTCGGGCTGTCATTCGTGCCATGGCAAAAGATGACTCGTTTCGTACACGCTGCGGCGAGCCTGGCTATCTTCGCCTGCGGCGGGGCCATCGTATTTTTAGGACTGTAGCCCATGAGCGGTATTGCTCGCTTCAGCGTGTCAGTCGACCAGAGCCTCCTGGCCTCCTTTGACTCGTATTGTCAAACCCGTGGCTATCCCACCCGTTCCAAGGCTGTTGCAGACCTGATCCAGCAGGCTTTGCTCCAGGAACGCTGGACAAAAAGCGACGTAGTCACGGGCGTGATCACCATCGTATATGATCATCACAAGCGCGAATTGGTAACCAGACTGCTTCGAGCCCAACACGATGCGCCCTGTGATGTGCTATCTTCGCTGCATATTCACCTGGATCATAGACACTGTCTGGAGGTCATAGTGGCCAAAGGAAAGGCGAGGGAGGTGCAGGAATTAGCCGATGCGCTCAAGAGAGCCAAAGGTGTCCTGCACACAGGCCTTTCGGTTGCCGGGGTGGGGGCCTGACGGCTGACAAACCTGCCAGGGGTTGGAGATATTACAAAAATATCGTACACCTCTTTCTGAAGCGGTTGGCTACCGAAGTCGATTACAGGAGGCACGAATTGAAAATCACCAATGTAAAACCGATTATCTGCGATGGGGGCTGGACGCCCTTTGTCTTTGTCAAAGTGGAAACTGACGAGGGAGTTACCGGCTATGGCGAATGCACCGAAAGGCGTACTGCCGGAGCTATAGCAGGATGCGTCACAGATCTGGAGCCAACTCTCTTGGGCAAGGATCCCAGGAACGTCGAGAAGCTGTACTTCGACATGTATCGGTATTTGGAGAACGGCCCTGGCGGTATCGCTCAGAGAGCTATCGCCGGAATCGAGATAGCCCTCTGGGATATAAAGGCAAAGGCACTCGGAGTCCCCCTCTACGAGCTTTTCGGCGGTCCCATACGCGAGAGCATCCGGGTCTACTGGTCACACTGCGCAACCTACCGTGCACGGGAGAACAACTGCGCGATCATGGGAACCCCACCTATAAGGAGCTATGATGATATCGCAAAGCTCGGGGAGGAGGTGGTTCAGCGGGGCTACAACGCCTTCAAAACGAACATGGTCATCCCCGGAAATCCGTCGCAGGTCTATTCATGCTACGACCAGAACTATACCAGAGAGCTCTTAAAAGCAGTTGAGAAGCTTCTCAGCACCTTTCGGAAGTCCGTAGGTGACGATGTGGATATGATGCTCGATTTAAATTTCAACTTCAAAACAGAGGGCTACATAGAGGTTGCCAAAATGGTTGAACCCTTCCGGCTGATGTGGCTCGAGCTCGACATCTACGACCCCCAGGCACTTCGTCAAATCAAGGAGTCGGTTAATGTCCCGATTTGCTCAGCGGAGTGTCTCTATACGATACAAGAATATCGGCCGTATCTCGAAAATCGCGCTATGGACGTTTGCATGATCGATCTGCCCTGGAACGGCTACATCGAATCACGCAAGATAGCAGCGCTGGCCGAAGCGTATCAAATCATGGTAGCCCCCCACAACTACTACAGCCATCTGGCCACATTCTTGAGTGCGCATCTCTGCGCCGTTGTCCCCAACCTCAAGATATGTGAAACCGACGTGGACAGCGCTCCGTGGCGCGACGACATCGTTACGGAAATGCCTGACATCAAAAACAGCTACCTCCACCTGCCCACCAAGCCGGGAATCGGGGTGGAACTGAATGAAAAGGAGATAGCAAAACACCCCTGGCCAAAAGAATCGTAGGCCGATATTGAGCTCATCGCCAACCTGTAAATAGGTGGGCGTATTGATAAAAAGCACATTATATGTTAATGATTGATATCCTCTGATCAGCGTACCGGATAGCCGGTGAGGCAGATAGTATGTGCGCCTACATAATCAGACGGCTATTGCTGGTCGTACCGACGGTTCTCGTTCTCAGCTTCGTAATATTCTTTGTTGTAAGCGCTATTCCGGGTGACATAATAGACACCATAGCCCAGGCCGACCCCACCGCCGACATCGACAGAGAGGCTCTCGCTCGCCAACTGGGCCTGGATGCGCCACTGATTGTGCAGTACGGCCGCTGGATGGGTGTTCTCCCCCAGATGGATGGCCAAATAAGTGGAGTTTTCCAGGGTAACCTGGGATCGTCCTGGTGGCGTAAAATGTCTGTTGTCAAGCTCATGGCCGAGAAATGGCCGGTAACCCTCGAGCTCGGCATTATGGCGCTGATTATAGGCCAGCTGATCGCATTTCCCATAGGTATTCTTTCAGCGTTACAACAGGATAGATGGTTCGACTATGTGGGCCGCTCCTTTTCCATTCTGTGCATCTCCATCCCCGGCTTCTGGCTGGGCACGATGCTGGTAGTCTTTCCCGCAACATGGTGGGGCCACATGCCGCCCCTGTTCCTCATTAAATTTAACCAGGATCCAATAGGCAACCTGAAGATGTTCATACTTCCGTCCATCGTTATGGGTATGGCTATGTCGGGAATCACGATGAGAATGCTCCGAACTACCATGCTGGAGGTGCTGAGGCAGGATTATGTCAGAACCGCCTGGTCGAAGGGGCTCGACGAGAAGGTGATCATCCTCAGACACGCCCTGAAGAATGCTCTGATTCCGGTGGTCACCATTATAGGGCTTCGGATGCCGGTGCTTTTGGGGGGTACGGTCATTATCGAGCAGATATTTGTCCTGCCCGGGATGGGCCGTCAAATACTGGATGCCGTGCTGAAAAGAGACGAACCGCTGATCTGCGGAACAGTGTTCATTTTTTCGGCTGTGTTGGTTCTGGTCAATCTGCTGGTAGACCTGAGTTATAGCTTTTTGGATCCCAGGGTTAAGTACAAGTAGGGCAAAAAAATTGGGAGATATAGACTACAGCTCACTACAAAGCATAACGGAGACAAGGAGACGTTCCAGACCTATCGAATTCTTGATAAGGCTGGTAAGGGAAAAGCCGCTTGGCACCGTTGGCGGCATCATAATGCTGGCCTTGCTGTTTACGGGTATCTTTGCCGATCTGGTGGCCCCTCATGGAATGAACGAAGTATGGGTGGCGAAGTTCCTGGAGCCGCCTCGTCCCGGGCTCTGGATGGGTTCTGATAACCTGGGTCGAGATATACTCTCCCGCGTCATCTTCGGGGCCCGCGTCTCGGTGATTGTAGGCCTGGCTGCTTCGACAATTGCTACGATTCTCTCCCTTATCATAGGCATGTTGAGCGCATACGTCGGAGGAAAGTTCGACCTTACCATACAGAGGATCGTCGACGGTGCAATGTGCATTCCTCAACTCATCCTCCAGATGGTCATACTGGCCATCCTCGGCAGGGGCATGTGGCCGATAATTGTTACCCTGGGATTGATGTGGGGTGTCATCGGCTCCAGAATAATAAGAGGCGCCGTTATCGGCATCAAAGCGAATACCTATGTTGCAGCGGCGGTGGCAACCGGCTGTCCCACCTGGAGAATACTGATCAAGCACATCCTGCCCAATATCATGGCTCCTACAATCATCCTGTTTACCACACGAGTACCAAACGTTATTCTCGTCGAGGCCAGTCTTAGCTTCCTCGGTTTCGGCATTCCAGCCCCGACGCCTAGCTGGGGGAACATGCTCAGCGGCCTGGCACGTCCCTATATGCTCAAGGCTCCCTGGATGGCGCTATTCCCCGGTCTCGCTCTGGCTGTCGTGGTGTATGGAATCAATATATTCGGAGATGCGGTGAGAGACCTGCTGGACCCGAGGTTGAGGGGTGGTGTAGGTCGCTATGGCGTGCGGGTGAAAAGAGAAGCTGCCGCTGAAAAATGACCCCAGCGGCACAAAAAGTCCGTGGGACACATAGGGGGAAAGGAGGCAACATCAAAAAAGGATGTGCGGCAGTCGTCGAAGGTGACTCCGTACATGTGCAATTATAGAGCAAAATCTTGTTTTTTAACAAGATTTTGCGAAGTAATTGCCACAAGCTTGCTCTGCAAGCAGCTTGCTCCGCGCAAGCAGCTTGCGGAGTAAGCAGTTGGCTGCATATAAAAAATAGGCAAAATTGTTAGGATTGTGGGTGCAGCCAACGATATGACTCTTTGTTAGTGATCCTTCGAAAATCTCTAAGGAGGAGCGAGATTATGAAAACAAAAGTATTTTTGCTGGTACTGGTACTCGCGCTGGCGACAACCCTTTGCTTTGCCGGCGGCAAGAAGCCGG